>JALZEG010000235.1 GCA_030862185.1 Actinomycetota bacterium | reverse complement strand
AAAAGCCATGGAACCATGCGGGTACGACGAAAACCACCACCCGAAGCCGGGCGAAAACGGACTATTCGGGCGTCCAGCGCACCTTCAGGTCACGCGCGGCCCGCGCCTCGTCCGGCCGCCGCACCGGTGTCGAGGTGGGGCTCGCGTGGAGCATGCCGGGCTCGTCCCCGGCCTCGCGGGCGATCCGGTTGAGAGCCGCGGCGAGGCCGTCGATGGTCTCCTTGGACTCGGTCTCGGTCGGCTCGACCATCAGCGCCTCCTCGACCACGAGCGGGAAGTACACCGTCGGCGGATGGTAGCCGAGGTCGATGAGCCGCTTCGCGACGTCCATCGCCTTGACGCCGTGGCGCTTCAACGGCTTCGCGGTCGCGACGAACTCGTGCATGCACGTCCCCTGGAACGCGGTCGGGAACGAATCCGAGATGAGCTCGCGCAGGTAGTTCGCGTTGAGGACCGCTCGCTCCGCGACGCGCTTGAGCCCCTCGGGACCGAGGCAGCGCAGGTACGCGTAGGCGCGGACGTTGATACCGAAGTTTCCGTGCCACGAGTGGATGCGGCCGATCGAGTCGGGCCGGTCCTCGTCCCACCGCCACCTCCCCGCGCCCTCGTCGAACGCCAGCACGGGGGCCGGGAGGAAGCCCGCGAGGCGCTCGGACACGGCCAGAGGACCGGAGCCCGGTCCTCCCCCGCCGTGCGGTGTCGCGAAGGTCTTGTGCAGGTTCAGGTGGACTATGTCGAAGCCCATGTCGCCGGGCCTCACGATGCCGACGATCGAGTTGAAGTTCGCCCCGTCGTAGTAGAGGAGCCCGCCGACCTCGTGCAGCGCGGCGGCGATCTCCTGGATGTCGCGCTCGAAGAGCCCGAGCGTGTTCGGGTTCGTCAGCATCAGGCCCGCGACGTCGTCGTCGAGCACGTCGCGGAGCGCGTCAAGGTCGACGAGACCGCGGTCGTCGGAGGGGACCTCCTGCGCGCGGTAACCGGCGAGGCTCACGCTCGCGGGGTTCGTCCCGTGCGCCGAGTCCGGGATGATCACGCGGTGGCGGGTCTCGCCACGGGACGCGTGGAAGGCCCGCATGATCAACAGCCCCGTCAGCTCTCCTTGCGCGCCGGCGGCGGGCTGGAACGTCAACGCGGCCATGCCCGTCGCCTCGCACAACGCGCCCTGCAGGATGCCGAGGAGCTCCAGCGCGCCCTGTGCGAGCTCGTCGTCCGCGGCGGGGTGCAGCGCGCGGAAGCCCTCGAGGGCCGCGGCGTCCTCCGCGAGCTTGGGGTTGTACTTCATCGTGCAGGAGCCGAGCGGGTACGCGCCCACGTCGATCGCCCAGTTGCGCTGCGACAGGCGCGTGTAGTGCGACACGAGGTCGCGCTCGCTCACCTCCGGCAGCGCGGGCGGCGCCGCGCGCAGGTGTGACGAGGGGACGAGGTCCTCGATCGCGGCGCCGTCGCCGGGATCCG
Organism: Actinomycetota bacterium; assembly: GCA_030862185.1. Lineage (GTDB taxonomy): Bacteria > Actinomycetota > CADDZG01 > CADDZG01 > WHSQ01 > JALZEG01. Next base: position 4,803 of record JALZEG010000235.1, on the reverse strand, counting down.
GCAGCGACCAGGCGCGCCGTCCCGGACGCGATCGCTCGAAGATCGGCCGCGATCCGTCCTCGCCAGCGCGCGTCCCGGCGGAGCGCTCGAGCGTGCTCATCCCTCGGCCAGCTCCTTCTCGATCGCCTCCGCGAGGCCCTCGACCTCGGCCGCGGTGCGGCGCTCGGTGACGGCGACGATCAGCGACCGCTCGAGGCCCGGGTAGTGCCGGCCGAGCGCGGGGCCGGTCAGGTAGCCGCGGCGCGCGAGCCGCTTCGCGAGGTCGCGGCCGTCGAGCGGCGTCTCGAGCACGAGCTCCTTGAAGCGCGGACCGTCGAACGCGAGCCGGCATCCCGGCAGCGCGCCCAGGCGCTCAGCCGCGAGCGCGGCCCGCTTCACGCACAGCTCGCCGAGCCGGCGCAGACCCTCGGGGCCGAGCCACGAGAGATAGATGGTCGCGGCGATCGCCATCAGCGTCTGGTTCGTGCACACGTTGGAGGTCGCCCTGGCGCGGCGGATGTGCTGCTCGCGCGCCTGCAGCGTGAGGACGTACGCGCGCCGGCCGTCGGCGTCGACGGTGGCGCCGGCGATGCGGCCGGGAACCTGGCGCACGAGCGCGAGCTTGGTCGCGAACAGCCCGACGTACGGCCCCCCGAACGACAGCGAGTTCCCGAGCGCCTGGCCCTCCCCCACGGCCACGTCCGCACCGAGCGCGCCCGGCGCTTCGAGGAGCCCCATCGCCGTGGGGTCGGAGACGGCGATCAGAAGTGCTCCGGCCGCGTGCGCGGCCTCTGCGGCGGCCCGTCCGTCCTCGAGGAGGCCGAAGAAGCTCGGGGACTGGACGACGACCGCGGCCGCGCCGGTGAGGTCGTGGCTCCCCCACTCGATCGTCCCGCCGTCCGTGCGCGGGAGCATCCGGACGTCCAGCCCTAAACCTGAAGTATAGGTTCGGAGGACCTCGACGTAGTGCGGGTGGACGGTCTCGGCTACGAACACCAATTCGCGCGTCGTGGACCGCGCCGCGAGGTTCACGCCCTCGACCAGCGCGTTGGCGCCGTCGTAGAGCGACGCGTTCGCGACCTCCATCCCGTAGAGCTCGCACACCATCGTCTGGAATTCGTAGAGGGCCTGGAGGACGCCCTGCGACAGCTCCGGCTGATAGGGCGTGTAGCTGGTGGCGAATTCGCCGCGGCTCGCGAGCGCTCGGACGGCCGCGGGGACGTAGTGGTCGTACGCGCCTCCGCCGGCGAAGCACACCAGCCCCGCGCCGGAGGACTTCCCCGCGAGCTCCGCCATGTGGCCGGCGAGCTCGATCTCGCTCAACGACTCCGGCACGTCGAGGAGCCGGCCGACGCGGACCGCCTCCGGCACCGACTCGAAGAGGTCGTCGAGGGAGCCGAGGCCGATGGCCTCGAGCATCTCCCGGTCGTCTTCGGGCGTGTGCGGGATGAAGTCCACTAAGTGATTTGCCTACTCGTCGATTTGTCTACAAGTCGTCAGCTCTTCTTGAACGGGGGCTTCACGATATCCCCCGCGATCCGGCGGCCGCGCGCCTCTATCGCGACCCGCTCCCTCGGTTCCGGCCGCGTGGCCGCGGCTCCCAGCGCGAGCGCGATGCCGGTCCCCAGCGTCGGAGAGAAGTTGCCGCTCGTGACCTCGCCGACGCCGGTGTCGTCGCGCAGGACGGAGTACCCCTGACGCGGCACGCCCTTGTCGGCGCACACGATCCCGAACAGACGCCGCGCCGGTCCCCCGCCCTCCTTGACCGCGAGCAGCGCCTCGCGCCCGCGAAACGGCGTGTCCCACGCGATCGCCCAGCCGAGCCCGGCCTCCAGCGGGTTGATGTCGCGGCTCAGCTCGTGACCGTAGAGCGCGTAGCCCATCTCGAGCCGCAGCGTGTCGCGGGCCCCGAGCCCTACCGGGGTCGCCCCCGCGTCGAGCAGCGCCGTCCAGGTCCGTTCGGCCACGTCGAACGGCGCGTAGATCTCGAACCCTCTTTCTCCGGTATAGCCCGTGCGCGCGACGATGCCCTCGGAGCCGAAGAGGTCGAGCATGCACCAGTGGTGGAGCTTCAGGCTCAGGGCCTCCGAGCCCGGCCACACCTTCTCGAAGACCGTGAAGGAGTCGGGGCCCTGCAGGGCGAGGATCGCGTAGCGGTCCCACTCGTCGAGCGGCTCCCCTCCCGACTCCCGGATGCAGCCGGCGACCGCCTCGACGTTCGCGGCGTTCGGCACCACGAGCCACTCCTCCGGCCCGATCCGGTACACGAAGACGTCGTCGACGCAGCCGCCGTCGTCGACGAGCGCCAGCGCGTAGGTGGCGCGGCCCGGCTCGAGCCCGATCACGTCGGCCGACAGCGCGTGCTGCAGCGCGTCGCCCGCACCCGGCCCCCGGACGCGCAGCTTCCCCAGGTGCGTGACGTCGAACAGCCCCGCGGCGGTGCGCACCGCGTTGTGCTCCGCGATCACGCCGGAGTATTGGAGTGGCATCTGCCAGCCCGCGAACTCGGTCAGGCGCGCGCCGAGAGCTTCGTGCGCCGCGAGCAGCGGCGTGGCGCGCCCGGTCATCCCGCCAGGGCCGGTCCGAGAAACGGCGGTTCGTCGCGCGCGTCGCTCTCCACCGGAGTCAGCAGCGCGCCCTGCGAGGGCTCCTCGAGCCCGTACTTGACGAGGAGGTTGAGGTAGTCCTTCTGGTACAGGATCTTGCACTTGACGTCCGGGTACAGCGTCGTCAGCCGTCGCACCTTGCGGTTCTTCTTGGTCACGAGCTTCTGGTTCAGCGTGGTGATCTCGATGTAGAGGTCGAACGCCGGCAGGTAGAAGTCCGGCGAGAACCGCTGCGTCGCGTTCCCCTCGCGGTCCCACTCGATGTCGAACGTGGTGGGCTCGTAGACCCATTCGATCTCGTAGAAGTCGAGCAGCTTTGCGAACTGGCGCTCGCTGTTGTGGGCGAAGTCGACGGACTCGTGGGGAAACGGAGCCGGCGAGTCGTCCGGCGACTCCGGCGACTCCGTCCGGTCATCGTGGGCGTGGAGGCCCGAGATGGTCACCCCTCCTTAGCGCGCTGCTCCCGTGTCTCGTCCGAACCGTACTCCACCGGCTCGGTCGCGGGACGGAGCTCGCGCAGGGTCCCGGTCAGCTGGTCCCGCACCTTGCCGACCGCGACGATCGCGCCGAGCACGCCCTGGCCGTTGCGCAAGAGGTCGAACACCTCGGCCTCCGACGTGCACGCGTACACGCCCGCGCCGTCGGCGACGATGGTGACCTTCGACCAGTCGTCGTCGAGGTGGTCGCGTACGTAGTCGATCGCCTGGCGGACCTTCTGGAGGCTGGCGCCCGCGTCGGTGAGCGACTTGATGACCTTGAGCTGGAGGAGGTCGTTGAACGAGTACAGCCGCTGGGTCCCCGATCCGGTCGCCGGCTGGATCGACGGCGTCACGAGCTCCGTGCGCGTCCAGTAGTCGAGCTGGCGATACGTGATCCCGACGATCTTGCACGTCTGGGGACCGCGGTAGCCCACGATGGGAAGTTCCTTCTCCATGACGCCTCCCCGGCTGGAAATTCGCGTTCGGAGTCACACCCCCGTAGTTACGGGTCTGCAAGCGTACGGCCGGCGCGCGCGCCTGTCAACGATGCAAGGCTGAAGCTAAGGTCGAGGGCGGGCGCTAGCCTTCGGCGGCGAAGTCTTCCGGGCTGACCTGGTCGAGGAACTCGCGGAACTTCTCGACCTCGGTCTCCTCGTCGTCCTTGAGCTCGATCCCGGCCTGCTCGAGGACCTCCTCCGCCGCGAAGATCGGGGCATTGATCCTGACCGCGAGGGCGATCGCGTCGCTGGGGCGGGACGACACCTCCTTCGCGTCGCCGTCCGACGCCATGCGGATGAGCGCGAAGAACGTCTGGTCGACCAGCTCGTTGATGACGATCCGCTCGACGGCGACGCCCGCGTCGCGCAGCAGGTCGCGCATGAGGTCGTGGGTCATGGGGCGGGGGGTCTCGATCCCCTGGAGCGCGAACGCGATCGCAGTGGCCTCGACGGCGCCGATCCAGATGGGGAGGTAGCGGTCGCCGGCGGCTTCCTTCAGCAGCACGATGGGTTGATTGGACGGGAGCTCTACCCGGACCCCCACGAGCGACAGCTCGACCATTCCGGCAGGCTAACACTCGGCCGCTCCCTACGAAGGCGGCCACAGGGGGGCGACGAGGAGCCGCGGCTCGTTCGCGAGGCGCGGCAGGTCGGGCACCGACAGCAGGTCGCGCACGTTGCGGTAGAGGGCCTGGAAGTCCAAGCCGTAGCCGACTACGAAGACGTCGGGGATGTCGAAGCCGCGGTGCTCGAGGGGGACGGGGACGATGCGGCGCACGGACTTGTCGAGCAACGTCACCGCGCGCAGCGAGCGCGGCGAGCGCGCCCCCAGGTTGCGGCGCAGGTAGTTCAGCGTCAGCCCGGTGTCGACGATGTCCTCCACGATCACGACGTCCCGCCCGTGCACGTCGGAGTCGAGGTCCTTCACGATCCGGACGACGCCGGACTGCGCGCCGCCGGCGGAGTACGACGAGATCGACATGAAGTCCACCTCGACGTCGATCGTCATGGCGCGCACGAGGTCGGCGAGGAACAGCACCGATCCCTTGAGGACGCCGACGAGGACGGGCGGCCGTTCGGCGGACGCGTACGCCGAGCTCAGCTCGGCGGCGAGCTCGTCCGTGCGGCGCGCCAGGTCCGACGACTCGATCAGGACCTCGAAGGCCGGCGCGGAGATCGTGCCGTCCGCCCCGTCCGTCACCACGAGCGCGCTCCGACGACGGCCGCGGCCGCGCGCAGCAC
>JALZEG010000196.1 GCA_030862185.1 Actinomycetota bacterium | reverse complement strand
CGGCGGCCCGGTTGGCGTCGCTGCGCGCCGCCGTGTCCGCGGCCGCGTCGGTCTGCTCGAGGACCAGCCCGCCCGCGGTCGCGCCGGGCGTCGAGCGCGTCACGCCGTAGCCGGCCTCACCGATGGCGCCTTCGCTCGCGGCCAGGAAGTCGGAGGCGCTTCCGAACAGCAGGTAGCTGCCGAGGTCGGTGGCCTGGAAGTGGAACGGCTCCGCCTCCGCAGCCGAGACCGCGGTCGCCGCGAAGCCGTCACCGGCGCGCACGACGTAGCCTCCGCCGGCTGCCCGGACGGCGTAGCACCCGCCGGCCATCGCATAGCGGTCCTCGGGGACCTCGGCCCGGGTCCGCTCGACCCTCTTGTCCTCACCGGTCCAACCGGTCGTCGACTCAGTGGTGGCCGCCGCGACCGGTCCGGTGCCCGCGAGGACGATCGCCAGGACGCAGGTCGCGGCGAGCCAGGCCCTTCCGAGGCGCAAGTGCATGCGGTGTCACTCCCGGTCCGAGAATTGACTGGTCGGTCGGAAGTTCGCCGGGCGGGGGCCCCGTTCCTTCAGGCGCTCGGGTTGCTTCAGACGAGGCCCCGGCCCCAGGGTCAGCACCTGCGAGCAATCGGGCAGCCCGAGAGGGCCGGGACCTCGGGCGCAATGAAACCAGATGGAATGACTTCCAGTCATTGGGTGAGGCAAAATCCGGGCCCTAGTCGGCCTGCAGCGCGGCCTCCAGGCCTTCGTCGAGGATCGCCAGCGCGTCGCGCGGCTTCTTGCGGTCGCGCAGCAGCTTCGCTAGCTCCCGCGCGGTCGTCGCGGCCTCGCGCGCCGCGCCCACGTCGCGGAACAGCTTCATCGCGGCGCGCAGCTCCTTCTCCGCGGCAGCCGGATCCTTCTTGAGGAGCGCGCGGCCCATCTCGCGGTAGTTGGTGGCCAGCACGAGCGGAGGGCCGTCCTGTCCCAGGAGCGCACGCGCCTCGGCAGCGCGCGACAGAGCGCGGGCCGGGCGTCCGCTCATCCGCTCGACCTGCGCGAGCTCGTTCAGGACGTTCGCGCGGTCCGCGTCTGCGTTCGACACCGGCCGGAGCCGCTCGAGCGCCTCCTCGAACGCCGCGCGCGCGCCTGCGAGGTCGTGCTTCTCGAGGAGCACGACCCCCCGGTTCATCGCGGCCCACGCGGCGCCCAGCTTCCAGTCGAGCATCGAGAAGTGCTGCTCGGCCCTCCGCGCGGCGTCCACGGCGTCTGCATGGCGTCCTTGGCCGAGCATCGAGCTCGCGACGTTCATGTGCAGGCACGCGAGCTCGGCCGGATCGTCCATCAGCGGTGCGTACCGCAGCGCCTGCTCGGCCTCGTGCGCGGCCTTGTTCCTGAGCCCCACGTGCATGTAGCAGGCGGCGAGCGCGCCGTGCGCGCGCATCCGCGCCACCGGGTCCGGCGCGCCGCTGCGCTCGAGCTGCTCCAGGTACTCGTTCAGGATGTGGATCGCGAGACGCGAGTCGCCGAGCTCGAGCGTGCAGCGCGCGATGCCGGCGACGGCCTCGTAGCGCAGGTGCAGGGGCTCCGCGCGCCACAGGTCCTCGGCGGGGCCGTAGAGATCGAGCGCCGCCTCGGGCCGGCCGCGGTGCTCCTCCACCACGGCGAGCACGCACAACGCCTTCGCCTCGACGCGCGGCCAGCCGTCCTGCTGCGCCTCGAGCCTCACCTCTCCGGCGATGGAGGTCGCCTCGTCGCGCTCGCCCGCGTGCAGAGCGCGGCGGGCCTCCTGCAGCCGGACCTCGAGCGCGGCCTCGGCTCCCGGCGACCGTCCGGTGCGAAGCTCGACGGGATCCATCCCGAGCACGCCGGCAATGTGCGCGAGCGCGTCGGGCGACGGGATGCGCTTGCCGGATTCGATCAACGACACGTACGACGGCGTGAGGAGCGGGAGCGCGACGTCCCGCTGCGACAGGCCTCTGTCGATTCGGGCATGCCGAATCCGCTCGCCGAGGCCGGCTTTGTCGTCCCGATTCATGAGACGACAGCGTAAGGCGAGGGCGAGGCGCTTAGAACCTGCGGCTAACGGGAACAATCACGGTAAGTCAACACAATTGTCGCGTGGAGGGAGGCCTCATTGCTTCGTCGTCTTACGGTCGCAGCCGCGTACGCGCTCGCGGCCCTGCTCCTGATCGCCGCTCCTGCCGTCGCTACCGAGTGCGTGGAGGTTGACCAGTTCAAGCACTGCATCTAGTCGAGCGAGCACGGTCCGGGGTAGCGGCCGTCAGGCGACGACCTTCATCTGCCCCATCATCGAGTGGTCCTCGTGCGCGAGGTTGTGGCAGTGGAACATGTAGCGGCCGGTGAAGCCCTCGAACGTCATCGCGACGCGCACGACCTCGCCGTCGCCGACGCGCACGGTGTCCTTCCACCCCATCTCGCCCGGTGACGGGGGCAGGTTGTTGCGGTCGAGCACCTGGAACCGCACGAGGTGGACGTGCATCGGGTGCGTCACGCGCGACAGGTTGCGGAAGGTCCAGACCTCCGTGTCGCCGAGGCGCGGCTTCAAGTCGATCCGGTGCGGGTCGAACGTCTTCCCGTTGATCACCCACACCTGACGGTCGAAGTCGAATTCGAGCGCGAGCTCGCGCTCGACGGACCCCGTCAGCAGCCGCTGGATCGGACGGAACATCGGCGGCAGCGAGCTGTCGTCGGCCTCCTCACGCGTGACGTCGAACGCGACCAGCGGAACCGTCGACGCGGGGTCGGCCGGATCCCGACGATCGCCCAGCACCACGCGCGTCCCGACGGGGTACTTCGAGAAGTCGACGACGACCTCCGCCCGCTCGCCCGTCCACAGGGGAATCGTCGCAGCCGCCGTCGGCGCGGCGAGCAGCCCCTGGTCGGACGCGATCTGCACCAGCGGCTCGCCCGAGCTCAACGCGAGCTCGTAGCCGCGCGAGTTCGACGCGTTGAGGATGCGGAACCGGTACTTGCGGTTCGCGACCTCGAAGAACGGGGCCGGACGGCCGTTGACGAGGAACACCGAGCCGAAGACGTCGTCGTGGCTCTTCTCGAACTTGAGCGTTCCGTTGCGACGGAACTTGCGGTCCTGCAGCACGAGCGGGACGTCGTACTTGCCGCTCGGCAGGTTGTACTCGGCCTCCGCGGGATCCTCGATCACGTACAGCCCCGCGAGCCCCTTGTAGACGTTGCGCGACGACCGGTGGTGCGTGTGGTCGTGGTACCAGAGGGTCGCCGCCTCCTGGTCGTTCGGATAGACGTAGTCCTTGTGTCGGCCGGGCCGGATCAGGTCGAGTGGATGGCCGTCGCTCGACGCGGGGACCTTGCCCCCGTGGAGGTGGATCGTCACCGGCACGTCCAGGTCGTTGACGCGCCGCACGATCGCCTCACGCCCGCGGGTGACCTTGATCGTCGGGCCGGGAAACGCGCCGTCGAAGCCCCAGATCGGAGTGCGCTTGTCGGGGAGCAGGCGGCGCCGGGCCTCGCGCAGCGTCGTTACGAAGTAGTCGCGCTCGTCGGTGCTGCGAACGGGCTTCAGCACGCGCGGGATGCGCAGGGGGACCTGGAAGGGCTGGACGGCTGCAAACGCGTCCGCGAGCGCGAGGGCCGGGCGCGGCAACGCGAGCGCGGCCCCTCCGGCCATCGCGATCTTCAGGAAGTCCCGGCGCGTCTGCATTGCTTCCTCCTGCGAACGACCCCTTCCATTGTGAGGTTCGCCCGCTCATAAGGGGTTCCTGCGAT
>JALZEG010000102.1 GCA_030862185.1 Actinomycetota bacterium | reverse complement strand
AGGTCCCCTTGCGCGCCGCCTCGGCGACCGCTTCGACTATCGCGGGGTGGGCGTGCCCGAACAGCAGCGCGCCCCAGCTCTGCACGAAGTCGAGGTAGGTGTTGCCGTCGACGTCGGTGAGGTACGGGCCCGAAGCGCTCGCTACGAAGAAGGGATGGCTGCCGACGGCCTCGAACGACCGCACCGGCGAGTTGACGCCGCCGGGCATCAGGCCCTGGGCATCGGCCAGCAGCTTGTCGGAAGCCTCCCTCAACGGTTGCGGTTTCAGCTCAGCCACTCGGCCGCCTTCTTCGCGTGGTAGGTGAGGATCAGGTCCGCGCCCGCGCGCTTGATCGACGTCAGCGTCTCCAGCGTCGCGGCCCGTTCGTCGACCCACCCGCGCTCGGCGGCCGCCATCAGCATCGAGTACTCGCCGCTGACGTTGTAGGCCGCGGTCGGAAGGCCGAAGCGGTCCTTCACCGCACGCAGCACGTCGAGGTACGGCAGCGCGGGCTTGACCATCACCGCGTCCGCGCCCTCCGCGACGTCGAGCGACACCTCGCGCACCGCCTCCGCGGCGTTGGCAGGGTCCTGCTGGTACGAGCGCCGGTCGCCGAACTGCGGCGCGCCTTCGGCCGCCTCGCGGAACGGCCCGTAGAAGCTCGACGCGTACTTCGCGGCGTACGCCAGGATCGGTACGCCGCTGTGGCCGGCCGCGTCGAGAGCGGCCCGAATCTCGCCCACCTGCCCGTCCATCATCCCGGACGGCGCGACGACGTCCGCGCCGGCGGCTGCCTGCGACGCGGCGATGCGTCCGTAGAGCGAGATCGTCCGGTCGTTGTCGACGGACTCGCCGGAGAGGATCCCGCAGTGGCCGTGCGACGTGTACTCGCACAGGCACAGGTCCGCGATGACGACGGCGTCGTCGCCGACCTCGTCCTTCAGCGCCGACAGCCCCCTCTGGACGATCCCGTCGGGGTTCCACGCCTCCGACCCCGCTTCGTCCTTGACCGCCGGGATCCCGAAGAGGATGACGCCGGCGACGCCGCGGTCGGCGAGCTCGCGCGCCTCCTTCACGAGGGTCTCGAGCGTGTGCTGGAAGTGACCCGGCATCGACGAGATCGGCACTCGGTCGTCGATCCCCTCCTTGACGAACAGCGGCGCGATCAGATCCGAGGGCGTCACCGTCGTCTCGGCGAAGGCGCGGCGCAGCCCGGGGGTGCGGCGCAGCCTGCGCATGCGGTTGTGGGGGAAGCCGGTCATGGCTCCAATGGTGCCACGGTGCCGAAGCGGTCGACGATCGCACGCACGAGCCCCGGCACCGAGTGCTCCTCGGCGACCACGTCCACGCGCAGACCGGCCTCCGACGCGGCCGCCGACGTCACGGGTCCGATGCACGCTACCGAGCGGTTGCCTCCGCCTCTTTGCTCTTGGCCGCTCGCCGAGGCGACCGGTCGGGATTCGAGACCGAGCTGCTCGGGCGTCCCGGCGACCGCGAGGAAGTTCCGGACCGTCGACGCACTAGTGAACGTGACGACGTCGAAGCGCCGCGTCGCGACCGCGGACGCGCCCGGGGAGTCGCGTCCCGCCGGGAGGTTGCGGTACGCGGGCACCTCGCGCACGCTCCATCCCGCAGCCGACAGCGCGTCGACTACGTCGCGCGGCGCGCCCTCGACGCGCGGGAGCAGGATCCGGCCCGAGCCGCGTCCGAGCGCCTCCGCGACCGCCGCAGCCGTGAACTGCGCGGGGACGAGGTCGGCGCGGATGCCGTGCTGCGCGAGGAGTCCGGCGGTCGTCCGTCCGACCGCCGCGACTTTCGCCCGTCCGAACGCGCGCGCGTCGAGCCGCGCGTGGTCGAGGCGCTCGAAGACCTTCTCGACCGAGTTGCCGCTCGTGAAGACCACCCACCGGAAGAAACCCTCCGCGAGCAGACGCAGGGATTGGTCGAGCGCCTCCCACGACGTCGGGTCGGCGATCTCGACCACGGGCATCTCTATGACGTCCGCGCCGAGCTCCTCGAGCTGGTCGGCCAGCGACCCGGCCTGGCGAGTAGCCCGCGTGACGACGATACGCAGCCCCGTCAGCGGATTCACGGCGGGCTCGGGCTGGTGCGATCGAAGTCGCGGAGCTCCTCGACGATGTCGCGCCCGCCGCAGTCGTAGATCGCGTCGGCGAGCTCCACACCGAGCTCGGCGGCCGCGCTCACCGGCCCCGCTATCCGGTCCCGCAGGGCATGCGAGCCGTCGGGGAGCCCGAGGTACCCGACGACTGTCATCTTCCCGCCCTCGGCGCGCGCGAGGCAGCCGAGCGGAACGGAGCACCCTCCCTCGAGCCGCGCCGAGAAGGCCCGCTCGCACGCGAGCTCCGCAGCCGCGTCGTCGTCGTTCAAGGGCGCGAGCAGCTCCGGGAGATCCGTCCGGTCCGTGCGCGCTTCGATCGCCAGCGCGCCCTGCCCCGGCGCCGGCACCCACCGCTCCGGGTCGATCGGCGTGCCGCCCTCCACACCGAGGCGCGCGAGGCCCGCGGCCGCGAGGACCGCGGCGTCCACCTCCCCCTCCTGGACCTTGCGCAGACGCGTGTCGAGGTTCCCGCGGAGCTCCGCCACCTCGAGGTCGGCACGAGCTTCCGCCAGCAGCGCGCGGCGCCGCATGCTCGACGTGCCGATGACCGCGCCCGGGGGCAGGTCGCCGAGGTCCGCAGCCCCGACGATCACGTCGTGCGCGGGAGCGCGCGCCGGGACGCAGAAGATCGAGCACCCCTGCGCCAGCTCCGCGGTGAGGTCCTTCGCCGAGTGGACGGCGAGATCCGCCTCCCCCTCGACCACCGCACGCTCGACCTCCGCGACGAACAAACCCTTGCCCCCGATGGCCGCGAACGCACGCTGGTCGCGGTCGCCGCGCGTCTGCACCGGGACGACCTCGACGTCGAGGCCGGGATGAGCCGCGCGCAGCGCCCGCGCGACGCCCTCGGACTGTTTGAGCGCGAGGGCCGAGCCCCGGCTCGCTACGAGGATCCGGCTCAGGGCTCGTCCGAGAGCTCGAAGAGCTCCCGCAGCGCGGTGAGGTAGAGCTGCCCCTGCTTCGATCCCGCGAGGTCCCGGGCGGTCTTGAGGGGCGCGTGCAGGAGCTTGGCGACCATCCTGCGGCTGAGGTGGTCGACGGCGTCGCGCTGCGCCTGCGTCATCGTCTCGAGGTGTGGTGCGATGCGCTCCATCTCGGCGGCGCGGAGCGCGTCGGCCCTCTCGACCAGCGCGGCCGCGGTCGG
>JALZEG010000042.1 GCA_030862185.1 Actinomycetota bacterium | reverse complement strand
GCCTACTGCGCCATGATCCGGCTCGGCCTCAAGGTGCCGAAGACGTGGATGATCCCGACCAAGAAGCCGCCGGAGAACCCGCGCTTCCCGTACACGGCGGAGCGGTACAACATGCCCTTCGACCTGCCGGACGTCGCGGCGGAGGTCGGCTACCCGCTATTCATGAAGCCGTTCGACGGGGGGGCCTGGGTCGGCGTCACGCGCATCGAGGACGACGTCGAGCTGAGGCACTGGTACGACCAGTCGGGCGAGAGGCTCATGCACCTGCAGGAGGCCGTCGAGGACTTCGACGTGTTCTCGCGTTCGTTGTCGATCGGCGCCGAGACAATGGTGATGCGGTTCGAGCCGTCGCGGCCGATGCACGACCGCTACCAGGTGTCGCACGGGTTCCTGACGCCGGACGTGGGCCGCGAGGTCGTCAACATCGGGAGGCTCGTCAACTCGTTCTTCCGGTGGGAGTTCAACTCCTGCGAGACGCTCGTGAAGGGCGGCGACGTCTTCCCGATCGACTACGCGAACGCGTGCCCGGACATCTCGATAATCAGCCTCCACTACTACTTCCCGTGGGCGATCAAGGCGCTGGTGAAATGGGCGCTGTACTGCACGGTGACGGGGCGGCGCATGCGCGTCGACCTCGAGCTGAGCCGGTACTTCGAGATCGCCGACCGGCCCGACCTGACCTATGAGGAGAAGATCGAAGAGTACGGCCGGATGGCGGACGAGTACTTCGAGACGGCGGCGTACCACGAGTTCTGCGCGGAGCACCTGCCGCACATCGACGCTGTCGTGCTGGAGTACTTCGAGAGCCAGGAGTTCGACGCGCTGCTGGTAGACACGGTCCGCACGACGTTCCCGCCGCACGAGCACGACCATTTCATCTCGCACTACCGCGGTTTATTGGGGGCCTGGGCGAAAGACCAAAGATAGGGAGCGCTACAGCCCGCCCACCTCTGCCAGAGCCCGGGCGATCCTCTCCCTTTCCTGATAGTTCAACGCTGGCGGCCCCTGGTACGGCTTGGTGTAGACCACGCCGAGCGCGGCGACCGCGACGGCGAGGTCCCCTAGCTTGTCGCTGTGGTCCTTGGCCAACTTCTCGAGAGCCAAGCGGAGAGCCAGGTCCTGCCTGACCATCCAGACGAAGTAGGCCTTCTCCTTGATCCACGTCTCGAGGGTCTTCGACGTCGCGAGCGCGCTCTCCTTGAAGGCCGTCTCGGCCTTCGACCCTGGCGTCGTCACGTCGGCGAGGACCTTCGGCGGCACGGCGTCCTCTTCTACGAGCTCCCGCACGGCGACGTGGTCCCTTAGCTCCGAACCCAGCCGAGCGTGCGCGTCGCGCGACTCGATGAACCGCTTGAGGCGCCTGTTGAGCAGCGCCAGCCGGACGTTAGAGACACCTGAGATGGTGAACTCGGGCGATGCCCCGACCCCAGTTATCCCCGTCGTCAGTCGCACCGGCGCGGCCCCCCCGACCTCCGGTCCCTGAAGAACGGGCAGGTTGCCCTCACCCTCCGGCCGCGTCTTCTGATTCGGGATGTCGAGGACCCAGCTCCACACCGGAGGCGCTTCGTTCGGAAACACATCGCTCTTGGCGTCGTCGACGATGCGCACCGCGTCGTACATGAGCTGCGCGTCCTTGCCGTTCTTCTTGGACCACCGGGACAGGATCCAGAGCTGGATGCGATGCGCCCACTCACCGTGGGAGATCGCCGCCCCGACGTCCTTCAGGGGCCTGTAGATCTTGAGGTGCCCGAGGAGCGTCTCCGTGGACACCAGCCCCTCTGCGACCTCTATGCGTTCGTAGCCCTTGCCCGCCATGGGCGGGGGCGCCATCCAGCTCTCTTCCTCGAGGAGCGCGTTCGCCAGGGCTCTCGTATACCGGTTGCCGCTTTCGGGCAGAAGCTCGCCGACGCGGGCGTCGAGGATCTTGAGGTACTCGCCGCACTGGCCGGGATCCACCAGGACGTTGTGGAACGCCTGCAGGTCCTGGACGACGGTCGGTCCGTAGTCCTCGTCGAGCTTCTTGATCGTCGGCGGAGCCAGCCTCTCGCGGAGAACGAGACGCTGGAGGACCGGAGGCGCGCCCGCATGATCCGCGAGGGCTCTCGAGACGGCCGCGTTGCCCGCGGCCCGCTGCATACCCAGCACGGCGTCGGCTCGACTCCGAGGGGGTGCCTGGCTCCGAGTGGCCGAGCTCTCCCCCGCGTCCCGCTCGCCGGCATGCCGCTGCAGCTTCGTCGGGAGCATCAATCGAGTGTCCGTGATCGCGGTCGGCGGGGCGACGCGCCCGAGGGCGGACTTGCGGGCAGAGTGGACCGCCCCTAAGGGCGGATGACGCGAGTCGCCGTGCGGCCGCAGTCGGCTCGCCTTGTGGATCGCCTTCGCAGCTCGGCCTTGTCCATCTTCCAGCGACCGGCTATGTCCAGCTCCTTCGCCAGGGGCATGAGCTCCTGCTTCGACAGCTCGGTAAGGTTCGGCGGCGGTTTCGGCTTCCGGCCAGTGCATCGTCTGCAGCACCAGGGTCCCGTTCTTCTCGCGCAGCGCGACCTCGCAGACGCGGATGCGCGCGCCCGTCCTTGGCGTGGAGCAGGTGGAAGTCGAGCTTCTCCTCCTCGCGGCCGATCGCCGAGTCGAGCAGAACGAGCTCAAAAGCGGCACCCTTGTCGCGGTCATTGAGGAGCCGAGGGGGGAGACGATGCGAAGGCTGGGCGGACTCGTCGTCTTTGCGGTGCTGGTGGCGGGCGGTGCGCCCCCCGCGGGAGCGGCGGCCCGCGTCAGGTGCGGAGGGTTCCGAGCGACGATCGTCGGCACCAGAGGCGACGACGTGCTCGAGGGGACGAAGCGCCGCGACGTCGTGCACGGCCTCGGCGGCGCCGACGTGATCGCCGGGCTCGGCGGCGACGACGTGATCTGCAGCGGCCCCGGAACGAGCGCCATAGACGCCGGGCGCGGCGACGACGTCGTCATCGGCGGCCGGGACCGAAACGTCGTGGACGCAGGCCCGGGCCACGACCTCGTCGCCGGAGGCGAGGCCTCGGACATCCTCGCCGGCGGTCCCGGACGCGACCGTGTCCGCGCGGGCAACGGGAGGGACGCCGTGGCCGGAGGCGCGGGATCCGACCGGCTCTTCGGCGAGCTCGAGCTCGACA
>JALZEG010000025.1 GCA_030862185.1 Actinomycetota bacterium | reverse complement strand
CCGAAGCCGCGCTTGTAGGGCATCTCCTTCGCCGTGAGCGTCATGCCCATCAACGTGCGGCCGTGGAACGCGTTGGAGAACGCGAGGACGCCCTCTCGCTCGGTGGCCAGGCGCGCGATCTTCACCGCGTTCTCGACCGCCTCGGCCCCCGAGTTCGCGAGCATCGTCTTCTTCGCGTGGTCGCCGGGTGTGATGCGGTTCAGCATCTCGGCGAGCTCCACGTAGCCCTCGTACATCGCGACGTGGAAGCACTCGTGGAGGAAGGCGTCGGCCTGCCTGTGCACCGCTTCGAGGACCCGCGGGTTCGCGCGACCGACGTTGAGGACGCCGAGCCCGCCGGCCAGGTCGACGAAGTCGTTGCCGTCGACGTCGGTGAGCCGCGCGCCGTCGCCGGACGCCACGAAAACCGGGAGCGTGTTGAAGACCGCGCGCGGGATCGCCGCCTCCCTGCGCTCGATCAACCGCCGCGAGCTCGCGCCCGGGATCGGCTCGTCCATGTGCCGACGCTATCGCCGCAGCCCGGCCCCCGCGCCGGTTCACCAAGGCGAGTTGGCGTTGCGCCGTTTGTACACTCTGGAGGGTGCCGATGACCGTGCGGGACCTCCTCGCCCTTCCGGGCCTCGGCCTCACGGTCGTCGCCGGCGAGGCCGGGCTCGACCGCCCGATCCGGTGGGCGCACACCTCCGAGCTCCAGGATCCGACGCCGTGGCTCTCCGGCGGCGAGCTCCTCCTGACGACCGGCATGGGACTGGCGGGCTCCGCCGCGCTGCAGCGCGCGTACATCAGGAGGCTGATCGCCGCGGACCTCGCGGGGCTGGGCTTCGGGGTCGGCTTCGGCGCGGACGAGGTGCCCCCCGCGATCAAGCGCGCGGCGGACGTCGAGGGCTTTCCGGTGGTCGAGGTCCCGTACCCGGTGCCGTTCATCGCGATCGCCGAGGCGGTGTCGAGCGCTCTCGCGGAGGACCGCCTGCGCGAGGCGCGCATGTCGGTCGAGGTCCACGAACGGCTCGCCGCGCTCGTGTCGTCCGGAGGAGGGCCGTCCGACGTCCTGGAAGAGGCGATCGCGATAGCCGGGGGCTGGGCGCTGTTGTTCGACGTGCGCGGGGGAGTCATCGCGCGGGCCGCGGCACGCGCCGCCGTTCTGCCGGACGAGGCGGAATTGTGGAAGTCGTTGCCCCAGCCGGGTGACTCCGTCACTACGACGTCGGACCAGGGACGTGACGGTGCATACGTCGCGCTCGCGGTGGACGCGGGAGGCCGGCGCGAGGCGTGGGCGGTGTTCGGCAAGGACCACCGCATCGAGCCGCGCGACCGGATCGTGGCCCGGCACGCGTCGACGGTGCTGGGACTGCTGCTGACGTCACGCCGCGCGGTGGTCGACGCGGAGCGGCGCATCGCCGGCGACGTGCTGGTCGAGGCCGTGACGGGACGTCTGTCGGGGCCCGAGCTGGCGCGCCGTCTCGACCTGGTCGGTTTCCCGCCCGGGGAGCCGGTGGTCGTGCTGGTGGTGGACCTCGGCGAAGTCTCGGAGCCGGCGCTGGACGAAGCCGCGTGGCTGCTCGACGGAACGCTGGGAGTGCGGCAGGTCGCGGCGCGCACCGCGATCGTCGAGGGCACGGTGGTCACGCTCGTCTCGGACGACGACCCCGAGAGGCTCGCGGGAACGTTGTCGGAGGAGGCGCGGTCGTGGCCGGTGGGCTCGCCGGACGTTCGCATCGGCGTGGGCGGGGCATGGCCGCCGCCGGAGCTGCGGAGGTCGTACCTGGAGGCGGTGTTCGCGCTGCGGGCGGCCGGCCCGGACGTGCCGATAGCGTCGCCGCGCGACCTGGGCTCCTACGCGGTCCTGCTCGGTGGTCAGCCGCGCGAGGCGCTGGAGGGCTTCGTGCGCTCGGTGCTGGGGCCGTTGATCGACCGGGACCGCGCTAGGTCCTCGGACCTGGTCGCGTCGGTGAGGGCGTTCATAGAATCGGGCGGTCGCTGGGAGCCGGGGGCCGAGAGCCTGTCGATCCACCGCCACACGCTGCGCTACCGGGTACGCCAAGCCGAGGAGTTGTTGGGCCGCGACCTGTCGAGCGCACAAGACCGGCTGGAGCTGTGGCTGGCCCTGAAAGCGATGGAGGTCCTGGAGCGGTAGCCGGTCAGTCGCCGATGCCCCTTACGACGACCTTCTTCGGGTCCCACGGCGATCTCCCGCGGCCCCGTTCCAGTAGCCCGACCGACAGTCCCGACACCTCGATCAGCGAGTAGCCGAAGTTGTCGTTCTCGTTCGACTCCCGGATCGTGCCGTCTACGTCGGCCTTCACCTGCACCACGTACAGGCCGTTGCCGTTCAGGCCGAAGTCGACGTAGTTGTCCGACAGGCCCGCGGTGTAGATGTCGCCCCAGCCGGCCGACAGCCCGATCCGCACCGCCGGCGACGTCG
>JALZEG010000015.1 GCA_030862185.1 Actinomycetota bacterium | reverse complement strand
TCCGGATCGTCCCCGGCCGCCGCGGCGACCTTGTCGATGCCGAAGCCGGGCACGTCGCCGAGCCGCCGGGCGCGCATGGAGCTCCCTCCCTCCCGCAGCCTCGGCTAGCGCGCCGCGGCCTTCTTGTATTGACGCACCGACAGCGGCACGAAGACCGCCAGGATGATCCCCACCCAGATCAGCGTGTACCAGACGGGATTCTGGAGCGACCACACGTCGGGGGACGTGAGGGTCCCCGTGTTGCCGAAGGCCTCACGCGCCCCTTGGGCGACCGCCGACACCGGGTTCCACTCGGCGAACGTCCTCAGGGGGCCGGGCAGCTCCTGAGCGACCACGAACGCGTTCGAGATGAACGTCATCGGCATGATGAACATGAACGACGCGTTGTTGACGACCTCGACCGTCCCGACCTTCAGCCCGACGAACGCCATGATCCACGAGATCGCGTACGAGAACACGAGCAGCAACAGGAAGCCTCCGATCGCCTCGAGCGGCGACGTCCTTATCGTCCAGCCCACGAGCAGACCCGTGATCGACATCACGAAGATCGACGTCGAGTTGTAGAAGATGTCGCTCGCCGTCCGGCCGAACAGCACCGCCGAAGGCGCCATCGGCAGCGACCGGAAGCGGTCGATGATGCCCTTCGTCATGTCCTCGGCCAGCCCGGCCCCCGTGAACGTCGAGCCGAACACGACCGTCTGCGCGAACACCCCGGCGATCAGGTACTCGCGGTAGTCGAGGCCCGGGACGGGGATCGAGCTTCCGAAGACGTACGCGAACAGCAGCACGAACATGATCGGCGACATCGTCGTCCAGATCAGGACCTCGGGGACGCGCTTGATCTTGATCAGGTTGCGCTTCGCGACGATCGCGCCGTCGGCGAAGGCGAAAGCGAGCTGCCTCATCGAGCGGCCTCCTTCTCACGCGCCTCGGGCCGTTCGGCCTCGGCCTGGTCCTCTCCCTCGCCGTCCTCGGCGACCTCCTCCGCGGAATGGCCCGTCAGCGACAGGAACACGTCGTCGAGCGTCGGTCGCCTGAGCCCCACGTCCACGACACCGACACGCCGTTCGGTCAGACGGTCGAGCAGGTGCTTGAGAGTCTCGACGCCTCCCGCCACGGGCGCGGTCAGCCGGCGCACCTGCTCGTCGATCTGGATCTCGCCGTCTGACAACCCCGCGAGGATCGAACGTCCCTGCTCGATCTCCGACGCGGTCGCGACCACGAGCTCGACGCGCTCGCCGCCGATCTGCGTCTTGAGCTGGTCGGCGGCCCCGTGCGCGATCTTGCGGCCGCGGTCGATCACGACGATGTCGTCGGCGAGCCGGTCGGCCTCCTCCATGTACTGCGTCGTCAGCAGGACCGTCGCGCCGCCGCGCACGAGCTTGCCGATCGTGTCCCACATCTGCGAGCGGCTGCGCGGGTCGAGCCCCGTCGTCGGCTCGTCCAGGAAGATCACGTCGGGGGTCGCGACGAGCGCGGCCGCGAGGTCGAGGCGGCGGCGCATGCCGCCCGAGTAGGTCTTGGCAGGACGGTTGGCGGCGTCGACTAGGTCGAACTCCTCGAGCAGCTCGCGCGCACGCTCCCGCGAGCGCTGCTTGCCGAGGTGGTAGAAGCGCCCGACCATGTCGAGGTTCTCGAACCCCGTCAGGTACTCGTCCACCGCGGCGTTCTGCCCGGAGAGGCCGATCTTCTCGCGCACCTTGCCGGGCTCGGCCCTCACGTCCAGGCCCGCCACCTCGACGATCCCCTCGTCGGGCTCGAGCAGCGTCGTCAGTATCCGCACCGCCGTCGTCTTCCCCGCCCCGTTCGGGCCGAGGAGGCCGAGGACGGTTCCCGCGGGGACGGAGAGGTCGAGCCCGTCGAGCGCCACCACCTTGCCGTAGCGCTTGACGAGCCCCTCCGTCCTGATCATGTCGGCCATCTACTCACCTCTCTCTCTCGGGCGCCCGGCGTCTAGGCCTTGGCGCAGGCAGGCTGCAGCGCTGCGGCCATGCCGGCTTCGTCATCGTGCACGGGGGGTGTGACGGCTTCCGCGGTCCCCGAGCGCACGTTGCGCAGCAACGTCGCGACGAGCAGCGCGATTCCGACCGCCACTGCGGCCCCGACCGTAGCCGACACGTGCAGGCCCTGAGTGAACGCGTCGTGCGCCGCGGCGGTGAGCTCCCGCGCCGCGTCCGCGGGGAGCCCCTGCGCCACGGCGAGCGCGCCGCCCAGAGTGTCGGCCGCCGCCGCCGGAACGTCGGTACCGATCGCGTCGGTGACGCCGCTGCGGTAGACCGCGGTCCCGACGCTCCCCAGCAGCGCGATCCCGAGCGCGCCGCCGAGCTCCGCTCCCGTCTCGGAGATGGCCGACGCCGACCCGGCACGCTCGGCCGGGGCCGTGCCGACGATCAGGTCGGTGGCGAGGATGAACACCGGGCCGAGACCGAGGGCGAAGAGGACGCCGCCGGTGACGACAACGGAAAGACCGGACCCGGCGTCGAGCTGCGTCAGGACTGCGAGGCCGCACGCTGCGACGAGGAGGCCGCCGGCGACGCCGAACGCGGGTCGGACCAGACGCGACACGCGCGGCGCCATCATCGACCCGAACACGACCGCGATCGACGACGGCAGCGACCACAGGCCCGCCTCCAGGGGCGACAGCCCGACGACGAGCTGCAGGTACTGCGCGGTGAACAGGAACGTCCCGAAGGCGATGAAGCCGGTGAGCGCGTTCGACGCGACCGACACGCTGAAGGCCGGGATACGGAACAGCCGCAGGTCGATGAGCGGGTCCTCGAGCCGCGTCTGCCGGCGCACGAATACCGCCCCGATCGCGAGGCCGGCCACCACCGGCGCGACGCCCGACGAACGCAGCCCGTGCTCCGCGACCTGCTTGAGGCCGTAGATCACCGGAAGCACCGCGGCGAGCGAGAGCAGCGCGCTCGCGAGGTCGATCCGGCCGGCCCCCGGGTCCTTGAACTCCGGCAGCAGCCTCGGCCCGAGCACGAGCAGCAGCGCCATCACCGGCACGTTGATCAGGAACACCGAGCCCCACCAGAAGAACTCGAGCAGGACCCCGCCGACGAGGGGGCCGATCGCACCGCCGGCCGCGAAGCTCGTCCCCCAGATCCCGATCGCGGTCATGCGCTCGCGCGGGTCGTGGAACATGTTGCGGATCAGCGACAGCGTCGAGGGGGCGACGGTCGCGCCGGCGATCCCGAGGAGCGCGCGGGCGACGATCAGCATCTCGGCGCTCGTCGAGAAGGCCGCGAGGACCGACGCGGCCCCGAACGCGGCCGCCCCGGTCAGCAGCACCTTCCGGCGGCCTATGCGGTCGCCCAGGGTCCCCATCGTGATGAGGAAGCCGGCGACCAGAAAGCCGTAGATGTCCGTTATCCACAGCAGCTGCGAGCTGCTCGGCTCGAGGTCGCGCGTCAGCGACGGCACCGCGAGGTACAGCACCGACAGGTCCATCACGTAGAGCAGGCAGGCCAGCGAGATCACGCCGAGGCCGATCCACTCCTTGCGGGTCGCCTTCTCGTTCACGTCTCCACCTCCAGTCGAACGGTTCTGGGGGCTTCGACCGGGCCGCCCCCGGAAACTCATCGCGGGTCCGTCGATGACTTCAGGAGGCCTCGGAGGTCATAGAGTTGATGGCCATGACGGAGACCCTGCAGGCCGGCGAGCTCGAGCGCGAGCTCGAGACGTACCGGCCGGAGCTGACGGCCTACGCCTACCGGATGCTGGGCTCGGCCTTCGAGGCCGAGGACGCCGTCCAGGACGCGCTGCTGCGCGCGTGGAAGAGCTACGAGGGTTTCGAGGGCCGCTCGGCCCTGCGGTCGTGGCTGTACCGGATCACCACGAACGTGTGCCTCGACATGCTGAACAGCCGGGAACGCCGGGCGCTCCCGATGGACCTCGGACCCGCGCAGAGCGCCGACAGCCCGTTGCCGGCACCGCTGCCGGAGGTGACGTGGCTCGAGCCCATCCCCGAGGCGCGCGTCTCGGGCGGCGGCTCGCGTGGGGGGTCGGGCGGGGACCCGGCGGAGGTCGCGGAGCTGCGCGAGTCGATCCGGCTCGCGTTCGTCGCCGCGCTGCAGCACCTCCCGCCCAACCAGCGTGCGGTGCTGATCCTGCGCGAGGTGCTGCGCTGGAAGGCGGAGGAGGTCTCGGAGCTGCTGGAGACGAGCGTCGCCTCCGTCAACAGCGCGCTGCAGCGCGCCCGTGCCGCGCTCGCGAAGGTCGAGGCGACGGAGCCCCTCCGGCCGGACGACGACGAGCAGAAGGCGTTGCTGGCGCGCTACGTCGAGGCGTTCGAGCGCTACGACATGGAGAAGCTCACCGCGCTGCTGCGCGAGGACGCGACCTGGTCGATGCCGCCGTTCGACCTGTGGCTGCAGACCCACGAGGACGTCGTGAAGTGGTGCCTCGGTCCGGGGATCGGCTGCCGCGGCTCCCGTCTGATCCCCACGGTCGCGAACGGGATGCCGGCCTTCGGTCAGTACAAGCCGTCGCCCGAGGGCGGCCTGGCGCCGTGGTCGCTACAGGTCCTGTCGGTATCCGGGGGAGAGATCACCGGGATCTGCTTCTTCCTCGACACCGAGCGGCTCTTCCCGCTCTTCGGCCTGCCCGACCGGCTGGACGCCTAGCTCCGGGCACAGCGGCAGCACCTCTTCCAGCCCCGCCAGCGCCACCAGCTCCTCGAGGTGGCGCGTCGCGCCACGCAGCTCGATAGACCCGCCGAGGCGTTTGACTGTGAGCTGGAGCCGCGCGAGGGCGTCGACCGTGCCGAGGTCCGGCTCGGCGAGGGCCGCGACGTCGCACACGATCGTCCGGTCGCGTTCGAGCAGCGCCCGGACGCGCGCGCAGAGGCGGGGTACGTCGCGCGGCGTGACGGCGTTGCCGATGACGAGGTCGACGGCCCTCTCCTTTCTCCGGTTCCCAGTGTTGGGACCGCTCCGCCGCCCGAAACTCATCGCGTAGCTAGCGGATCAGCGACCTGACCGCGGCCAGCACGTCGACCAGGCCGTGCCCCTTCTCGAACGACGACTTGTCGTCGCGGTTTGCCGGGTCGCGGCTGTAGGGGGCACCCCACTCGAGCTCGTGCGCGGTGTCCTCCAGCAGGTCCTCCAGCGCGGCCGGCTTCAGCGACGGGTCGACCTGCAGGAGCTGCGCGGCGATCCCGGCGACGTGCGGCGCGGCCATCGACGTCCCGGTCAACGTCGCGTAGTCGTCACCCGCGGCGGCGTCGGCGCAGCTCGCGTACGTCCGCCGGCACGTCGCGGTGATGTTCGTGCCCGGCGCGGACACGTCGGGCCACGTCGACGGATCCTCCAGCACGCCGCGCGACGATGTCGTCCTGATCGGGCCGTCGCGGGTGCCGCTGTTGCCGTCGTCGTAGTTGGCGACGCAGATCACTCCGGGCTTCGGGATCGTGCACTCGAGGCTCGTCCGTGCTTCCGTTCCGTCGCCGCCGGTGTTGCCTGCCGAGAACACGACGGTGACGCCCTCGTCGACGAGCAGCTCGACCATC
The DNA here is from genome assembly GCA_030862185.1 of Actinomycetota bacterium. GTDB lineage: Bacteria > Actinomycetota > CADDZG01 > CADDZG01 > WHSQ01 > JALZEG01. The sequence continues at coordinate 5,644 of JALZEG010000015.1, read as the reverse complement.
TTCGTGAGCGCCCTCGTCTCGGGATCGCCGTAGTTCTGGGGGTCGTAGCCGCTGCCCCACGAGTTGTTGACGACGCGGATGCGCGGGCGCACGTCGTCGTGGTTGTCGAGGACCCAGCGAAGCCCGTCGAGCGCGTTCTCCGCGAGGAGCACGGTGCCCATGCCGACGCCGTAGACCGTGGAGCCGGGGGCCGCACCGTGGTACGCGCCGTCGGAGGCGGCGCCGGTGCCGGCGACGATCCCCGTGACGTGCGTGCCGTGACCGCCGGTGTCGGTGTTGTCGAGCTCGACGACCTCCTTCGGCCCGGCGCACTCGGTGAGGGTCCCGACGAGGAAGCCGGGCCGCGTGCAGACGATGCGGACGTTGCCGCCCATGCGATCGGCGAGGTCGGGATGCGTCGCGTCGACGCCGGAGTCGACGACGGCGACGCCGATGCCCCGGCCGTCTATGCGGCGCCCGTGCAGCTCGATCGCGCCCTTCAGGACGGAGCTCCCGCGCGTGGCTTCGTGGGAAGTGTCGGTGTGGTACTCGAGGCGCGCGTTCGCCTCGAGGTCGTCGACGGAAGACTCGTTGACGAGCCGCTCCACGATGCTCCGGGGCCCGGACGCGACGAAGACGTCGATCATCGGATAGGTGGTCCCGACACGGAGGCCGAGCCGCCGCGCGACGACGAGGGCGTCGGGCATGTCGCCGGGGGCCGCGTGGACGAGGACGCCGACGCGCTCGGTCGACGTGGAGCGTGCAGTGAGCCCGGTGGCGGGCACGGCCGCGCCGGCGCACACGGCGACGACGAAGACGGCAACGCGCCGGTACCGAAGCGCACGACGAGAGACGGCCACGCCGATAGGTTCGGCGGCGGGGAAGGGCCTTCCTGTTACGGCGTCAGCGGACTAGCTGGACTTCTTGCCGCCCTTGCGCCCGGCTGCGGCCTTCTGCGACTTGGAGCCGCCGCTGCTCGACCCGCCGCTGTTCGACTTGGAGCCGCCGGACGAGCTCTTGCCACCCCGGCTGGAAGAGCCCGGCGAGTTGGAGATGGCGGCGGCCCGGCCCTTGCTCATCCCCTTCTTGCGCAGACCTTCGTACTGCTTGTCGTTCTTGACGCTAGGTCCATGGTCCTTGGCCATCGAATTCTCCTCCCTCACCAGCGCACGACGTTGACGTCTTCTATTCCCAATAGAGCCGGAAATCAGTCACGGCGCCCCGACTTCGCAGGCCGCTCGCCGGCGCGCGGAGAACACTTCGGACGTGAGGAAACTGCGTGCGCTGGTCCTTCTCGGATCTCTAGCCGCCGCTCTTCCTGCGGGAGCGTCGGTCCCGCGTCCGGCCGCGCTGCCGGTCACGTTCCAAGAGGGCATCGAGCACGTCGTCAACCTCCCCGAGCCGGTGACCGCGGTGGGGGCGCGACTCGTGGACGACTACTTCTACGTGTCGTCGGGATGGGGCCTTCACGTCTACGACGTCTCCGAGCCGGAGAAACCACGACTCGCGGGCTCGCTCGAGCTGGTGCACGATCCTTATTACGCGCTCGAGGACGTCGATACCAACGGCGACGTCCTCCTTCTCGGAGTGGACACGGCCGCCGAGCACGCCGGATCGCTCCTCGTGGTAGACGTCTCCGACAAGTCGGAGCCGCGCGTCGCGGGCAGGCTCGGACGGAGTGGCGACCACACCTGGAGCTGCGTCCTCGATTGCGCTTACGCGTACTCCGACACCGGCGACGTGGTCGCCGTCGGTGACGGCAGCAGCCCTACGGTCGTCGGCAACTGGATGCGCGGCACCGACCTCGTGGGAGGCGCCCACGACGTGACCGAGATCGCGCCCGGATTGGTGGTCACGTCGTCCAAGCCGATGCTCCTCCTCGACGCCCGAAAGAATCCGGCGCTCCCCTCGGTCGTGGCCCGCGCCGACGTCAAGGACGACCTCCTCGACTCCATCTACGCGCACGGGAACCTGTGGCCGCGGAGGGGTCGCGATCGCTTCCTGCTGCTGGGCGGAGAGAAGGTCGGGCCCTGCAGCAAGACGGAGAACGCGGGACTGTTCACCTACGACGTGTCGCGGTGGCGATCCGAAGGAGTGGCCGAGCCCGTGGGCGCCTTCCGGCTCGAGAACGGCTCGCCCACCGACGGGAACGCGGCGTACAACACGAACTGTGCCCACTGGTTCGACACCCATCCGGAGTGGCGCAACGGAGGACTGGTCGCGATGGCATGGTACGAGCACGGAACGCGACTGCTCGAGGTCGACCGCACGGGACAGATCGAGGAGCGGGGATGGTTCCTGCCGCTCGACGGATCCGTGTGGGGGGCCTACTGGGTGTCCGAGGACGTGATCTACGCCGTCGACTACAACCGGGGCGTCGACGTCCTAAGAGTCACCTCGCAGGAGTAGCGCCTTTCTCAGCACTTCATGTCGGCGGCCGCGGCCACCGAATGGCGCGCGCCGCGTTCGTCGAGCAGCAGCGCGACCACCGGCTCTGCTTCCTGGGCCATCGTCACGTAGGTGCCGCGGATATGGATCCCGAGCAAGCCCAGCGTCTGCTTGACCTTCGTCCTCTGGCTCTTGTCGAGCTCGTAGCCGCACGGCGGAGGATCCTGAACCTCGTCTTCCGACGGCTCGGAGTTGTCGGCACCGCCGAAGTAGACGGGCTCGCTGCGCATCCGGCCTTCCTTGACCGCGCGCTCGCGCGCCGCGTCGGTCACCCGGGCCACCTGGTCGCCCCGCTCGCGCATGAAGCGGAGGGTCGCGTCGATCGCGACCGTGTGCGCGGCGACGCGCCGCTGCCTGACCGCGGGGTCCTCCAGCTCTTGGGGGCCGTTGCGGACGTCGCTGTCGACACGCGTCTCCACAAGGATGCCGAGCGAGTGGCGCAGCCCCATCGCGTTGCGAGCGATGCCCTCGTCGCCGTCGCCGGCCGACTGGTGGACGTCCTGGCCGGCGACCTCGTACATCCCGTACTCGTCGGTCGAGTAGCCCGCTTCCTCTTCGTCCTCGGTGATGTAGTCGAGGGCGAGCTCCTTGGCCTGCGCGTGAACGTCCTCGTCGACGTTGAGGTTGCGCGGCCACAGCACCAGGACCTCGTCGTCGTAGAGGGCCGGGATCGAGGGACCGTACTCGTGCAGGTCGACGACGGCCTCCGGCTGCCAGTCGCGGACGACCTGGGCAATCGCGCGGCCTTCGGGAGTGACGAGGTTCAGGTGGTCGCGGTTGACGTCGGTGCCGTCGGAGTTGCCGCGCTCGTTCGCGTCGCGCCCGTCGGGATTGGCGGTGGGCACGAACAGGATCGTCTGCTCCCTCAGTTGGGCGACGAGGTCCTTGTCCTTGGTGAACGCGAGGTCGCGCAGGCGCTGGAGGCACGCCTCTCGCCCGGCCGGCTCGTTGCCGTGCTGGGTGCACACGAACAGGGTCGTCGGGCGGTGCAAGGCGGCCGCGCGGGGAGCGGGGGTGGGGTAGCCGACACGGACGAGCTGAAGGGGCCGGCCCTGCTTCGTCCTGCCGATGGTCTCGATCTGGACCCGGTCGGAAGCCTCGTCGACCGCGGCCAGGAAGGTCAGCTCGCCGTCGTGGGACGTCCACTCGGCGCCCTCGTTCTCCTCGAACTCGGTTCGGGGGCGTTCGGAGCGCCCCGCCCCCGCGGGCCCGATAGCGCCCACCAGGAGCGAAGCCAACAATCCGCCGATCAGCACCCGCCTGACGTCCATCGCCCCTCCTCTTGAACGACCTCGGAGAAGGACTTCGACGGCCCGGGCCCCGCCCCTCCCGGCCGACGGGCGCTCACGACCCCAGCAGGAACCTCCTGCGGGGAGGGCGAACCCTCTCCAAAGCGTGTCCAGACAGGAGGAAAGACCGTGAAGAGACTAGTCGTGGCCCTTGCCTGCATCGGGCTGATCGCATCCGGGTTGATCACCAGCGCAGGTGCTGGCCCCAGCCCGGGCGGTTACTCGTCCGACAACATCGAGTGGGTAGACCACGTGCCGTTCAACGGCCCGACCGCCACCGGCGCCAACTTCTTCAAGAGCGGCGGCGACCACTACATGCTCGTGACGAGCTGGCACAACTTCGCGATCTACAACATCAACGATCCGGTAGCTCCTGAGCTCGTCGGCGATCCGGTGCCGTTCGGGTTCAAGTTCGAGAACGAGGACGTCGCCACCAACGGCGAGATCATGCTGTTCTCGGAGACCATTCCTCTGGACGACCTCCACGTCTGGGACATCGAGGACAAGTCGAACCCCGTCGAGATCGCAACGGTTGTGGACGCCGGCGATCACACCACCACGTGCATCCTCGACTGCAAGTGGGCGTACGGCAGCGAAGGGACGATCACCGACCTGCGTGACCCGTCCAAGCCGAAGCTCCTGAAGGAGAAGTGGACCGACGGTCAACCGCCGGTGGGTTCCTTCCACGACGTCACCGAGGTGGCGCCGGGCATCGTGCTCACCTCGAGCAACCCCATGCTGCTCCTCGACGCCCGTAAGGACCCGGCTCACCCGAAGTTCCTCGCGCTGACCGAGGAGTACGAAGCCAACGGGCTTCCCTTCCACTCGAACCTGTGGCCCCGGACCATGAAGGACCGCTGGGTGATCGCCGGCGGCGAGACGTGCTGTGGCGCCGAGCAGTGCACCGAGTCCGAAGCGGCCTCGTTCATGACGTGGGACACCAAGGGATGGAAGAAGTCGCGCACCCTCAAGCTGGTCGACCAGTGGTGGGCCTATCAGGGGACCGTCACCGACGGCGGTGGACTCGCCAGCGCTCCGTTCGGTTGTTCACCACACTGGTTCACGACGCACCCGAACTGGAAGAACGGCGGGCTCGTCGCCGTCGGTTGGTACAACAGCGGCACCCGCCTCCTCGAGGTCAACTCGAAGGGCAAGATCAGTGAGGCCGGCTGGTTCCTCCCGACCGCCGGTGGGACCTCGGGCGCCTACTTCATCAACAAGGAGATCATCTACGCCGTCGACTACCAGCGAGGCATCGACGTGCTGCGCTTCACCGGCAAGGGGTAGCGCCGAGCAGGATCAGAACGTAAGGAGGCCCGTCCCCCAGGGGGCGGGCCTCTTGCATTTCCGTCGGGCGATTGGAGGCACGATGGCGGAGATGACGGAGCGCTGGATCGTCGACGCTATGAACGTCATCGGGTCGCGCCCCGACGGATGGTGGAACGACCGAAGGGGAGCGATGCGCGCCTTCGCCCTCGCCGTCGAGCAACATGCGCGTGCGACGGGAAAGGACATGACTGTGGTCTTCGATCAGGATCCCGGTCCGCTAGCCGCTATGGACCACGTCGAGATCGTCGTCGCGCGTCGCGCCGGTCGCAACGCGGGGGACTACGAGATCGAGCGACTGGTCAACGAGGATGCCGATCCCGCGTCCCTGCGCGTCGTCACGTCAGATCGCCGTCTCATCGACGAGGTGAGAGCGGCGGGGGCCGCGGTTGTCTCGTCGAGCAGATTCCGCGAGGAGCTCGATCGCGAGCCGAACGGCGGATCCCAAGCCGCTCCGCCTCACATGTAACGATCCGAGCATGCGTGACCTGCTCGTAGGCGGTCAGATCCTTGTGCTTCTCGCCATGGTGGCCGTGTCGCTCTGGGGTCGGAACAACCTCCATGACGAGGCTCGGATCCGAGCTCGCGTGGGACTCACGGGC
>JALZEG010000368.1 GCA_030862185.1 Actinomycetota bacterium | reverse complement strand
TTCCTCGCGATCCAGAAGATCGCCAACGAGAGCCAGGGGGCGTTCACCGCCTACACCGCCGCGTTCACGTTCTTCCTGCTCCCGGTCGGCCTGTTCGTGTGGTCGATCACCACGGCCCTCGCGCCGTCGTTGAGCAGGACGGCGCTGAAGCCGGGGCGCGCGGGCATGAGCGACGTCCTGTCGCTCGCGGTCCGGTCGACGCTGTTTCTCGTGGTCCCGTGCGCCGCGGGGCTGCTCGTGCTGGCGCGGCCCGTCGTCGAGGTCATGCTCGAGCACGGCGTCGTCACCGCGCGCTCGACCGATCTCGTCGTGGGCGTGCTGTCGTTCCTCGTCATCGGCCTCGCGCAGTTCTCGGTCTTCCAGGTCCTCATGCGCGCGTCGTACGCGATGCAGGATGCCCGTTCGCCGTTCCTCGTCAACGCGGTCGTCATCGCGGTGAACGTCACGCTGAACGTCCTGATGTTCATGTGGATCGGGCCGGAGGGGCTCGCCGCGGGCCACGCGGTCGCGTACACGCTCGCCGTCCTGCTGCAGGGGCGCGTGCTCCTGCGTGAGCTCCCCGACCTCGACCTGCGGCGGATCCGGCGCAGCCTGGCGAAGGTCACCGCCGCCGCCGCCGGGATGGCGCTGATAGTCGCCGGCCTGTGGCGCGTCGCCGACGAGACGGTCGCTTCCGGAGCGGGCCTTGCCGCCGTCGTGGTCGTCCTGGTCGGCGTGGGGGCCGCGGCCTACCTGTGGCTCGCGTCGCTGCTGCACGTGGAGGAGATGGGCTTCGTGCGCGGCATCCTCGGCGAGCGCTTCGCGCGGAAGGCCTAGCCCCAGTCCTCCTCGCCGTAGAACGACGGAGCGACCTCGGCGACGCCGCGCCGGACCCGCTCGACCTCCTCCGGCGTCAGCCGTTGCGTCCACGTCCTCTTCGCGGCGCGGCTGTCCCGGTTGATCGCACGCCGGCGCCACGCCGGCACGTCCTTCACGTTCGACTCGCTCGACGAGCGTTCGACCTCGCGCCGCGCCCGCTCGTCCCACCGCAGGCCGAGACGTCCGTACAGGCCGGCAAAGCCCCCCAGCGGCTCGTCCGCGAGGTCGTCGTACTTGACGAAGTGCCAGTCCGGATGGCGCTCGCGGTAGCCCCTGACGACGTCGTACATCGCGTTCCACATCACGATGCCCTCGCCGACGATGTCTACCTCACCCCGGTAGCCGCGGAACGAGTCCGCCCAGGGCCCGAGCAGGTCGCGCATCAGGAGGTCCTGTGCGAGCCAGTTCCGCTCGTAGTCGAAGCCCCAGTTCAGCTTCTTGATGCTGCCGACGAACGCGGCCGGGTGGCGGATCATCACGACGACGTCGGCGCCGAAGCGGCGCGCGAGCCACTCGGCGGAGAAGAGCGCCATCGGGTCCTTGAGCAACGTGCGGCGGCGCTGCAGCCGGTAGGCGGCGCTGCGGGCGACCTCGGGGACCTGTTGCGCGAGCCGGCGGGGAGACCGCGCATTTACGAGCGATCGGAGCGGGTATCGGAATGCGAGCAGGTCGCGGACGGCTCGCTCGTGCGGCTGCGCGTTCTCCTCCGTCAGGTACATGAACCAGTAGGGGAGCGGCTCCGGGAACCAGCCGGGCGAGCGGTTCGGGTTGAACGGCTCGTGGACGTAGCCGGCCTCGCGCGACGCGCACAGCATCCGTCCCACCCACGTGGTTCCCGATCGGTGGGAGCCCGTGACGAGGATAGGCCGGCTCACGCCGCAGAGGTTAGCGGCTGAGGAACCGCCTGCAGGATAGGTCGCCCCGGTACACGTCGAGGGCGCGGGCGAGCAGGCGGGGAAGGCGTGGGGCCCGCGGTCCGAGCTCCCCGCGCACCAGCGCGTCCAGCATCCCGCCCGTCGACGCCGGGTCGCGCAGCGCGCTGCAGCGCGGGGACGCGACCGAGACCAGCGGCAGGGCTCGTTCGAAGCCTGTGCGCGGAGCGATCGTCACGGGCATCAGATCGACCGTGGACGCGCTCGGGCTCGGCGATACCGACGGCGACGGCGAGACCGACGGCGACGGAGCGGGGCTCGGCGGCGTGTACGGTGCCGGCTTCGGCTCCTCCAGGTCTGGCCCCGGCAGCACGACGAGCGCCGACCCGACGGCGCGCTCCGGCCCGTCCGACGGCCGGTTCACGAGCTCGCCCTCGACCCACATCGCGGTGGACCCCCCGCCGTCGACGTTGAGGGCCCACGTCGCGCCGAGGTGCCGCATGAGCTTCGCGAACTGCATGGGCGTCATGCCGATCGAGCTCTTCCGGCGTCCGTCGACCGTTACGAGCAGGATCTTGCCGCGGCGCGTCACGCCGACGCCGGTGCGCGGGTTGCGGTCGCAGAAGTACGACGTGTCGCAGTTCTCGGCGGTGATCACGCCGTCCTCGAGCAGCGTCGGGTTCCCCCCGATCGTGTCGAGCACGCCCGGCCATCCCGGCGACCACGTCAGGCTGATCGTCTCGCCGACGACGAGCGACTCCTCCATGGCGGTCGCCTGCCGCGACCCGATCGGCGCGGACACGACGATGCTGCCGCGGCGCGCCATCCGGCGCGGGCCGCAGCGGAACGCCTCGACGAGCAGGTCCTGCTGGACCCCCGTCTGGTCCTCGTTCCACTCGTGCGTGCCGGGAACCGCGAGACGCGCCGAGCACGCGTCCTCCGGGGGCCGGAACAGGGACCCGCCCTCGGGCGTGTAGACGAAGTAGCCCGTGTCCTCCGTCTGGTGCTCGTTCCAGTGACGGATCCGCCACAGCTCGCCGGAGTCGTGCTGCAGCGCCGTGATCGAGACGCTGGGATGGCCGACGTACGCCGTCTGCTCGTCGTACGACAGCGCGAAGTTGCGCCCCCAGAGGAGCGGCGACGTCATCAGCTCGCCGTCCGTCGCGAAGAGGTGCACCGGACGGCCCGCGCCGGGATCGGACGGCAGCAACGTGTAGTCGCCGTTGATCGCGGCGATCGCGCCCTTGCGCTCGGCCATAGAGCTCGTCGACTCGTGGCCCGGGATCCTGTCGTTCGCGAGGACGGTGTCGAGCGACAGCTCGCGCGACGCGTCGACCCGCAACACGCGGATCCTGTTCGGCCCGCGGCGGTCGGTGATGCGCAGCAGCGTCAGGCCCGGAGCGACGCGCTGCTTGCGGACGCGGTACCGCTCACGCGCCAGCGCGCTCTCCGCGCCTCCGGGTGCGGGCGCGAGCGAGTACGTGAGCACTGCTGCGAGCGCGCCTAAGACGATCCTCTTGTTGCTTGCTACCCCTCGAGACCACAGCACCGTCGACAGAGTAGCAAGACCCGCGCCGGTGCAAGCCAATCCACCGCTTCGCGCGGCCCCCGTGATACCGTCACCCGCCGACGGGGCGCCGGGTC
>JALZEG010000308.1 GCA_030862185.1 Actinomycetota bacterium | reverse complement strand
CAGCCGCAGCTCGACGTCGCGGTGCGGAGCGAGAACAACCAGGCCGCGATCATGGCCGGCCACTGGCCCATGCCGGCCGGCGCGACGAAGGAGCAGCTCGGCGCAGGCATGAGCTTCGCCCAGCAGTACATGCCGCGGTTCCCCGGCGTGACGATGGGCGCGTTCCAGGAATCGACCGCCGTCTCGGGTGAGGGCGTCTTCGCCTACGAGATGTCCGCGACCGCGAACGGCAAGGGTCTGGTGCCGGGAGGCAGCGGGCGGATGAGGCTGGTGTTCGCGGCCCGCGAGGGCGCTCCGAGCTTCGTGCTGCTCGTCGTCGCGTGCGCGGAGGCCGAGTGCGCTTCCGCCGAGGCCGAGTTCCAGAAGATGGCGACGACCCTCGAGATCTCCTCCTAGACCTCTTCCTCCGCCGGCGCCGACAACCGCACCAGCCGCGCCAGCTCCCGTCCGATGGACGTCACCCCGTCCGGCGTCTCCACCGTGATCGGCCCGTCCATCGGCGCGATGTCCTTGACGTGGATCGTCGCCCCCGGCCGGATCCCGTTCCGGTCGAAGTAGGGGAGGACCTCCTCCTTCACCTCCGAGATCTGCGCGACCGTGCCGGTGCCCCCGGCCTCGATCTCGCTCAGCCTGCGCAGGTCCCGGAAGTCGACCGGGCAGATCGGGTGGCCGTGCGGGCAGTAGTCGGGATAGTCGAGAGCCTTGGCCATCGCCTCCTCGACCCGCGCCGAGATGGCGTGCTCGATCCGGTGAGCCTCGCCGTGGACCTCGTGCCACGCCATACCGAGCTTCTGGACGAGGAGGCACTAGACCAGCCGGTGGCGGCGGAGGATCGTGTGCGCGAGGCGCCGACCCTCCGGCGTCAGCACGATCGAGCCGCCCTTTTCGCGGGTCAGATAGCCCTCGCCGGCGAGGCGCTTGAGCATCTCGGACGCCGACGGCAGCGAGACCTCCAGCGTCCGCGCGAGGACGGTCGCGGTGATGCGGTCGCCGTCCTCCTCGAGCCTCTTGATCTCCTCGAGGTAGTCCTCTACGCCCCTCACCGCACAAGTGTACGAAGCATCGCCTCGGCGATGCTCCACCAAGCCTAAAGGGGGCTTGACCTGCGAATTCGCCCCATCTGCTAGGGTCCCACGCTGGTGCGGAGTAGACGGATTGCCCGAGCGGCCCGCCTGGGGGCCGCCGCCCTCCTCCTCGTCGCGAGCGCAGTGCCCGTCCTGGGCGGTGTGGCCGCGTCCGAGGAGTCGCCGGAGGACCTGAAGGCCCGGATGGACGCCATCCAGGCCGACCTCGACGCGACCACGCAGAAGGTCGAGGACCTCCACGCGCAGGAAGAGCGGCTCGAGACGGAGGTCCTGTCGATCGAGCGACGCATCACCGAGCTCGAGAGACGGGAGGACAGGTTGGGCGTCGTCGTCGCCCGGCGCGCCGACGAGCTGTATCGCGCCGGCGCCCCCGACATGGTCGAGGTCCTCATCGAGTCCGAGAGCATCGCGGAGCTGTCGAGCCGGGCCGAGATCCTTTCGTCGGTCTCGCTCGACGACGCGAGCGCGTTCGTTGACATGGCGCGCACCCAGGCCGAGCTCGAGCAGCTGCGCGAGCAGATGGCGGAGAAGGAGGCGAGCCTCGAGGCCGCCGAGGAGGGCCTGCAGGCCGAGGCCGACCGCCTCCAGTCCCAGTTCGACGCGGTCGCCGCGGAGTACGAGGAGCTCCAGAGGCTGTACCGGCGAGTCGCGCCGGCCGCGCCGGCCCCGGCCCCCCGCGCGCCGACCACGTCGATCCCGTCGACCGGCGGCAAGGCGTGCCCCGCCGGGCAGCCGCACTCGTTCATCGACAGCTGGGGCTACCCGAGGTCGGGCGGCCGCAGCCACGAGGGCGTCGACATCATGGCGTCGTACGGGACGCCGGTCTACGCGATCGTGTCGGGCTCCATCACGTACGCGGGCTACGGCGACAGCGCCGGCAACTGGCAGATCCTCTCCGGCAGCGACGGCAACGCGTACTGGTACATGCACAACCAGAGCAACATCGTCACGGGCGGAGGCGTGAAGGCGGGCCAGCAGATCGCGACCGTCGGCGACACCGGGAACGCGTCGGGCGTCCCGCACCTCCACTTCGAGTACCACCCCGGCGGTGGGGGGCCCGTCAACCCGTATCCGCTCGTCGCCGCGATCTGCTAGTCGCGTCACGCGGATGGACCCACTGGTCGTCACCGTGGCCGCGGTGGGCGCGGAGCTGACGCTCGACGACCAGCCGAATCTCCCCGTCACTCCGGAGCTGCTCGCGCGGGACGCGGCCGAGTGCGCCGCCGCGGGCGCGTCGATCTACCACCTGCACGTACGCGACGAGAAGGCGCGCCCGACCATGTCGGTCGATCGGTTCCGCGCCGCGCGCGACGCGATCGCGGACGCGACGGACCTGATCGTGCAGTTCACGACCGGGGGCGCGGTGACCGATCCGGAGGAGGCGAGGCTCGCGCCGCTCGACCTGCGGCCCGAGATGGCGACGCTCACGACCGGGACGGTCAACTTCGGCGACGACGTGTTCTCCAACCCGATCCCGCTGGTGGCGAAGCTCTACCGGCGGATGATCGAGCTCGGCGTCACTCCGGAGTACGAGATCTTCGAGGCCGGGATGATCGCGACCGCGACACGACTCCGCCGCGAGCTCGACGCGCGCCACGACCCGCACTTCGACTTCGTGCTGGGCGTTCCGGGAGCGTTGCCGGCATGGGAGGACGCGCTTCCGTTCCTCGTCGCACACCTTCCCGAGGACGCGACGTGGAGCGCGACCGGCATCGGCCGGTCGCACCTGCCCGTCGCGGAGCAGACGATCGCGCTCGGCGGCCACGTCCGGACCGGGTTCGAGGACGTCCTCTACTACTCGGAGGGGCAGCGCGCGACGTCGAACGCGCAGCTCATCCGGCGGGTCGCGGACGTCGCGCGGCACGCGGGCCGGGAGGTCGCGACTCCCGCGCAGGCTCGCGACGTGCTCGGCCTCCGGGGCCGCCCCGCGATACCCTGACCTCATGACGGAACCGAAGCGCCGCCTCGTCGAGCGCATCCTCGATCAGACCTACCTCGAAGGGCTCCGTGAGAGGCCTCTCGAGGAGGTGCGGTCGATGCGCGACGAGTGCAAGGAGGCCGAGGCCGAGATCTCGTTCGAGCGGCGGCTGGCACAAGCGCGCATCGACATCCTCTCGGCGGAGCTCGACCGCCGGGCCGGCGGCGGCGACGAGACCTTGATGTCGCGGCTGCCGCAGATCCTCGCGACCGAGGCACGCGCCGAGGGCGGTCTCCCGCTGCCGTCGCGTGCCCCCGACTTCTCGATCCCGCGCAACGCCGACATCCCGCGGCGTCGCATCGAGGAGATCGTCGGCGAGCAGACGCTGTCACGGCTCCCGTCGCTTCCGACGGAGGAGCTGCGCGGGATCCTCGCCTCGCTCGGCGACCACGAGACGACGTTGTCGGCGCGCCGCAAGGTGGTGCAGGAGGTCATGGACACCGTCCAGGCCGAGATCGTGCGCCGCTACGTGAGCGGCGAGGCGGACCCGACCGCAGCCCTCGGCTAGACGGGCGCGGCCTCAGTGGCCGTGCTTCGAGTGACCCTTTCCCTTGCCGTGGCCGTTGCCGTTGCCGTGCCCGTGCTTGGAATGCCCCTTGGCCTTCCCGTTGCTCTTCCCGACCTTCTTCGCCTTGGGAGGCTTGGAAGGCTTCGGCGGCTTCGCACCACCACCGTTCGTGGTGCGCGCGTAGGCGGGGGCCGGCTCCGAGGCCTTCGGCTTCCGGTTCTTCTTCGGGCGCCGCGCGGGCTCGGGGCGCTCACCACGGTCCTTGTGGTAGCCGTAGGCGTGGCCGTAAGGAGGTCCGTCCCAGTCTCGGTTCGCGACGGTCGCGGCCCGGGCGCGGCTCGCGACGCTGCGTGCCTTCGGTCTCTTCGGGGGCTCGGGCGGTGCGACCGCGACGCGCAGCACCGGTTGGGGTGCGCGCTCGTCGCGCTCGACGACCCGGCGGACCAAGTCGTCGACGGCGTCGCCCGGCTCTGCCGGCGGCGCGGGCGCGGGGGCCGGCACCGTGATCGCCTGGGGCCGTCCTGCGCGCTCGGGAGCGGCGGGCCGAAGCCCTCCTGTGGACAGCCCCTGTAGGCCGGCCTGCTCCGCCAGCGACGAGAACGCGAGCAGGCTGCCGGCGGCCACGACCGCGAGGCCGCTGCCGACGATCGTCGCCAGGTTCGGCCGGCGAGGTTGCGTCGAGTGGCGTTTCATCAGGTCCGGGTTCTCCCTGGGCGGCATTATGCCTCCCTAAGCGCTGTCGAACGATTACGCATAGTGATTGGACGCCGCCCACAGTGACTACGTTCCGCTAGGAGACATATCGGACAGTAAGGGATTCTTCTTGACACGTCTAGCAAGGCTGCTTGCAACTGTTATACAAACCTGCTATAGCTGTTAGCGGACGAGAACCTACGCAGTCGGGAGGGGGGCCGGTGTCGTCGAGGATGAAGCTGAGCGAGTTGGGCGCCTTCATCCGGGAGCAGCGCCGGGCGAGCAGGCTGTCCCTCCGCAAG
>JALZEG010000059.1 GCA_030862185.1 Actinomycetota bacterium | reverse complement strand
ACGGCGAGCTGGTCGCGGAACAGGGCGATCTCGATCTCGAACCGCAGCGCGACGTGCAGGTTGTACGTCAGCTCGTCGGCCGTCACGCGGATCAGCGTCCGGCGCGGGTGGTTGGCGCCGCGGTAGAAGTCCTCCGGCGCGATCATCCCCAGCTCCTCGGGGAAGTGCTCCTTGAGATGGGGGAGCATGAACTCCGTGAACGGACGGCTGCGGCCGACCTGGTTCTCCCACATCCGCGACTGCGACTCGTGTAGCCCGAGCGATGCGGGGCGGCTCGCCGGCAACCCCAGCAGCCGCTCAGGGATCCCCTGCTCGTACAGGGCGTGGCCGGTCTCGTGGATCGTGGCGAAGATCGACATCATGAGGTCGCGCGGGTCGGCCTTCGTCGTCTGCCGGACGTCGCCCGCGCCGATGTGCGCGGTGAACGGGTGCGGCGACGTGTCGAGGCGGCCGGCCTTCGTGTCGAAGCCGAGCCGTTCGACGAGCCACTGCGAGAACGCCTCCTGCCTGGCCGCGTCGTAAGTGCGCGTGAGGAACTCCGGCGGGTGGGGGGCCGCGTCCAGGACCTCTTCGACCAGAGGCCGAAGACCGTCGCCGAGCTCCGCGAACATCGCCTCGACCTCGGCGGTCCTCATGCCCGGCTCGTACGTGTCGAGCAGCGCGTCGTACCGCTCGTCCTCCCATCCGAGCGCGTCCGCCTGCTCCTTCTTGAGCTCGACGATGCGCTCCAGGTGGGGTTCGAGGAGCCCGAAGTCCGACGCGGGGCGCGCCTCGGTCCACGCCTGGTAGGCAAGGCCCTCCAGCTCCGCCAGCTCCTTGACGAGGTCCGGCGGGACCTTCGTCGCCTTCTCGTAGTCCCGGCGAAAGACGCGGACGTGCGCCCGCCGATCGTCGTCGAGAGTCCCGTCGTCTGCGAGCTCGTCGAGGAGCTCTCCGACCTCGGGCGCGGTCATCCGCTCGTGGAACAGTCCCTGTAGCGCGGATATCGCGCCGGCTCGCGCGGATCCTCCGGCGGGCGGCATGATCACGGCCTGGTCCCAGTGCAGCAACCTCACCGCCGAGCCGAGATGTTCGAGCTCGCGCAGCCGCGGCAGCAGCCTCTCCCACGAATCGCCCATCGCGTTCACCGTACTCTGAAGCCGTGAGGATCGTGTTCGTGTGCACCGGGAACATCTGCCGTTCGCCGATGGGCGAGGCCCTGCTCCGTCACGAGCTCGGCGTGCGCGGCTGCGACGGCGTCGAGGTGTCGAGCTGCGGGACCTGGGCGTCCGCGGCGCAGGCCGCGACCGCGCACGCGGTCTCCGTTCTCGGGGGCCGCGGCATCGACCTCGCGCCCCACCGCTCCCGTGCTCTCGACGCCGCCGAGATGGAAGACGCCGACCTCGTCCTCGCGATGACGAGCGTCCACGTGCGCGAGATAGAGGAGATGGCCCCGGCGGCGCTGCCGCGTGTCCGCCTGATGAAGGAGCTCGTCGAGCTGGACCTGCCACCGGGGGCCGGGCTCGAGGCTCTCCTGGCGACCACGCGCCCCGCGCCCCGCCGCGACCTGGACGTCGACGACCCGATGGGCCTGCTCCCGCGGTCCTACGAGAGGGCGGCGGGCGAGATCGAGGCGGGCGTGAAGGTCCTGGCGGACGTCCTCTGCGGAGAGCGCGAAGGAATTGGCGACTCGACCCTCGGCGGGGCCGTGCAATAGCCGGGAGCCGCCGCTGCCGTAGCTCTAGGATGCGGTCGTGAAGATCGCGCTCGGTTCCGACCACGCCGGCTACGCGCTGAAGGCCGCGCTGGGACACCGCCTGAAGGAGCTCGGCCACGACGTCGTCGACCTCGGAACCGACTCCGGGGAACCCGCCGACTACCCTCGCTTCTGCGCCGCGGTGGGCCGCGAGGTCGCCTCCGGCCGCGCCGACCGGGGCATCGTGATGGGCGGCAGCGGCCAGGGCGAGGCGATGTCCGCGAACAAGGTCCGCGGGGTCCGGGCCGCGCTGTGCCTCGACGAGTACACGGCGCGGATGGCGCGCGAGCACAACGACGCGAACGTGCTCGCGCTCGGGGCCCGCATCGTCGCGACCGAGATGGCGTTCCGCATCACGGACCTGTTCCTTCGGACGCCGTTCGAAGGCGGGAGGCACGTGCCGCGCGTCGAGCAGATCGCGGCCATCGAGCAAGAGGAGTGTGACCGGTGAGCAACCCCGGATGGGCGGACTGGGCCGCCGTCGAGAAGGTCGACCCGGAGGCCGCCGAGGCCATCCTCGCCGAGGTCCGCCGCGAGAACACGAAGATCGAGCTGATCGCCTCGGAGAACTTCTCGTCGACCGCGGTCCTCGCCGCACTCGGGACGCCCCTCACGAACAAGTACGCGGAGGGGTATCCGGGCCGGCGCTACTACGGCGGGTGCGAGCACGTCGACGTCGTGGAGACGCTCGCGATCGAGCGGGCGAAGGCGCTGTTCGGCGCGCAGCACGTCAACGTCCAGTCCCACGCGGGCGCGCAGGCGAACGTCGCCGCGTACTTCGCGTTCATGGAGCCGGGCGACACGCTCCTCGGGATGTCGCTGGCGCACGGCGGGCACCTGACCCACGGCTTCCCCGTCAGCTTCTCGGGCAAGGTCTTCCGCGCCGTCTCCTACGGCGTCGAGCAGGACACGGAGCTGATCGACCTCGACAAGGTGCGCGCGGTCGCCCTGAAGGAGAGGCCGAAGCTGATCGTCGCCGGCGCCTCCGCGTACTCGCGCATCTGGGACTTCGAGGCGTTCCGGTCCATCGCGGAGGAGGTCGGCGCGATCTTCGTCGTCGACGCGGCGCACTTCATCGGCCTCGTCGCCGGCGGCGCGCACCCGAACCCGGTCCCGCACGCGGACGTCGTCACTTGCACGACGCACAAGACGTTGCGGGGGCCGCGCGGCGCCATGATCATGTGCAAGGAGGAGCACGCGGCCGCGATCGACAAGTCGGTGTTCCCGGGATGGCAGGGCGGTCCGCTGATGCACTCGATCGCCGCGAAGGCGGTCGCTTTGGCGGAGGCAGCGACCGACGAGTTCCACGAGTACGCGCACCAGACCGTGCGAAACGCGCAGACGATGGCCGCGACGCTCGGCGACGAAGGCATGCGCATCGTCTCCGGCGGAACCGACAACCACCTGATGCTCGTCGACCTGCGACCGATGGGGATCACCGGCCGCGACGCGGAGTCGCGGCTCGACGCGGTCGGGATCACCGTCAACAAGAACGCGATCCCCTACGACCCCGAGAAGCCATTCGTCGCGTCCGGCATCCGCGTCGGCACGCCCGCGATGACCACCTGCGGGATGAAGGAGGACGAGGTCGCCGAGGTCGCGCGCCTCATCGCCCGCGTGCTGCGGGACGACTCCGAGGCCACGGCCCGCGACGTCTCCGGCCGGGTCCTCGAGCTCACGGCCCGCTTCCGCCCGTACCCCGACGTAGCCTGAGCCGGTGACGCCCTACCTCCTGGTCGGCCTCGTCGCGGCGGTCGTCACGTTCGCCGCCACACCGCTCGTGAGGTTGGGCTCCGTCAAGTTCGGCGCGATCGACCACCCGAGTGATCGCAAGGTCCACGCGCATCCCACGCCGACGCTCGGCGGGCTCGCCCTCCTCCTCGGGATCGTCGTCGCCGGCGTGGTTGCATCGCAGATGCCGGAGTTCGAGGGCGTGTTCACCGCGTCGTCGGAGGCCGCCGGGATCCTGGCCGGAGGCGTCATCATCTTCGCCCTCGGCGTCGTCGACGACCTGCGGGACCTGCCGGCCCCCGTGAAGCTCGCCGGTCAGGTCTTCGCCTCGGGCATCCTCTTCCTCTCCGGCGTGAAGATGCAGTTCATCCTGCTGCCCGGCGGCGCGTACAGCCTCTCCGACGACGTCTCCGTGCTCGTCACCGTCCTGTGGCTGGTCGCGATGATCAACGCCGTCAACCTCGTCGACGGCCTCGACGGCCTCGCCGCCGGCATCGTCGCGATCGCGGGGTCGGCGTTCTTCGTCTACACCTTCGACTTCGACCAGCGCGGCTTCTACGCCGGCGTGCCGACCGCCCCGCTCGCCGCGATCGTGGTCGTCGGCAGCGCGCTCGGCTTCCTGCGCCACAACTTCCACCCCGCGCGGATCTTCATGGGCGACTCCGGGAGCATGCTGCTCGGCTTCGTGCTCGGCGCGACGACGGTCGCGGGGATCGGCCACGCCCCCCAGGTCGACGTCACGGTCCCCGGGACCCAGGTCTTCTTCGCCTACTTCCCGCTGGTGATCCCGTTGATGGTGATCGCGCTGCCGATCCTCGACGCGCTGCTCGCGATCGTGCGGCGGGCTCGGCGCCGCCGGAGTGTGTTCCACGCGGACAAGGAGCACCTCCACCACCGGCTGATGGACCTCGGCCACGGCCACCGCCAGGCCGTGTTGGTGATGTACCTGTGGTCGGCGCTGGTGGCGGGGGCGGGCCTGGCCTTCCGGTTCGTCGACCGCAACCAGTTCATCTACGGGCTGCCGATCGC
>JALZEG010000352.1 GCA_030862185.1 Actinomycetota bacterium | reverse complement strand
ATCGTGCTCGCGCCGTAGTCGTTCTGCTGCCCCACGATCGACGCGTTCGGCCCCACGTCGAGGTTCGCCGTTATCAAGAACGTGCTGTCGCCTTCCTCGTAGATCTCCCAGCGCAGCCCGAACGCACCGTCGCGCAGCCGGTCCGGGACCGGCCCCCCGAGCTTCGCCTCGAACACGACATGGTCGTCTTCCGAGCGCACCTCCGCGCTCCGGATGTCGGCGAGCGTCGTGTCGGTGGGTGGGCTGTCGCCCTCCTCGACGCGCGCGTCGCCGCCCGGGTCCTCGAACGTGCGCACCGGCTCGGCCTCGCCGGTCACTAGCAGCACGACGATCGACGCGAGCGCGGCGGCCACGACGGCGAAGACCACGAACAGCCTCTTGCGGTCCACCGCTACTCCGCCAGAAGGGACCCGTGCCGCTGCAACGCCTCGCGCAGCGAGCTCTGGATCGTCGACGTCGTGAAGTCGCCGCGCGTGCGCTCGATGATCGACCGCGCGACGTCGGTGAGCCGTCGCAGCCCGAACGTGATGCCGTCGGGATAGTCCATCGACACGAGCACGTAGTACATGTCGTCGACGGCGCGGAGGAGCTCCTCGCAACGTGCGAGCTCGCCCTGGCGCATGAGGTCGAGGATGTGGCGGCGCATCTCGCCGATCGACTCGGCCATACCCTTGAGGTACGCCGACGCGGGCACGCCGACGTCGTCGGGGCCCGGGAACGCGGCCCCCGTGATCAGCGCGAACGTGATGCGGGCCTCGGTCAGCTCCTTCTCGGCGTCGTGCACGAACCCCGCGTGCAGCATGTCCGGGTGGCCGGCCAGCGCGGAGCGGGCGTCGTCCACGTGCGCCTGGGCGTCGTCGAGCAGCGCGGTCGCCGCGTCGGTCTCGTACCGGTGCAGCGCCCGGATCGCGTTGCCGCACGACCGGATGGCGCTCCGGCTGCTGGCGAGGCCACGCTCGCGCGCCGCGGTCTTGGCGTCGAGCGTCTCGCGCAGCGCCTCCGCGATCGGCGTGAAGTCCATGGCGGCACCCTAAAGGGTTAGGCGTGCCTGCGGAGATCCTCGAGCTCGTCGTCGTAGAGCGCCGCGACGTCACGCCGTCCAAATGGCTCGACTTTCGTCAGGCGCTCCTGCCTGCGTCGCTTCGCCTCGATCAGCAGCGCGACGTAGAGGAACAGCGAGAAGTCGAAGGCGACGTGGACCTCCCACATCGAGCCGTCGGCGGCGAGCGCGACGATCCCCGACGCCGGAGCGGCGAGCGCGAGGAAGGCGAGGATGCGGATCCGGCGGACGCGCTGCTTCTGGTACGCAGCGCGCGCGAGCCGGTCGGAGCGCGCCGGCACGAGCATGTAGCGCGGCTGCGCCGACTTCGGTGCGAGGAGGCTCATGCGGCGCCGCCACACGTCGGCTGAAGACAGTGGAGCGTCTTGTCTGGCCCGCAGCGCGGCAGGCAGGAACACACCGATCCAAGCGAGCGCCAGCGCGCCCAGAAATATTGCCGTCAAGAGCTCTTCCCCAAGCTCTGATTCCCCTACCGCAGGCGGTTGCCGGCGGTGCGGCCTATAAGCTCCCGTCACGCTACCGCTGGCCTGAGGCCTTCTCAAGGATTTGACGGCAAAGGAGCCCGAATGCCTTCGCGACCACAGATGTCTCCCTCGCACGAGCGAGCTTCCGAGATCGCGTGCGACGCGCTGGTAGTCGGCGCGACCGCCGGTGCGGGCGGGGCGGAGCTGACCGGCGGCGCCGCGGCAGAGGTCGACGCCGCGCTCGACGGCAGGCTCAGCGAGCATCTTCGCGACCTCTCGTTCAAGGCGAAGCCCGGCGACGTCACCACGGTGGCGACGCTCGGCCGGCTCCCGGCGAAGATGGTCGCGGTCGCGGGGCTCGGCAAGGCCCGGGAGGCGGGCCCCGCGGAGGTGCGCAAGGCGACGGGGGCCGCGGCGCGCCGGGTCGCCGAGGCCGCGGCGGTGGCGGTCGCGGCCCACGACCTCGTGGACCACCCGAGAGCCGCGCGCGCGGCCCTCGAGGGCGTCCTCCTCGGGTCCTACAAGTTCACCGCCTTCAAGTCCGACCCACGGCCCTCGAAGCTCCAGTCGATCCAGGTCCTCGGCGCGGCCGAAGGGGACCTCGAAGCGGCCTGGACCGCCGCCGAGGCGACCCTGCGCGCCCGCGACCTCGTCAACGAGCCGGCAGGCTCGCTGACGCCGGCCGCCCTCGCGGAACGCGCCCGGGAGATCGCCGACGTCGCCGGGCTGGACTGCACCGTGTGGGACGGAGCCGAGCTCGCCGACCGTGGGTTCGGAGGCGTCCTCGGGGTCGCGCAGGGCTCGTCCCAGGAGCCTCGCTTCGTCCAGCTTCACCACCGCCCCGGCAACCCCCGGGGGAAGGTCGTCCTCGTCGGCAAAGGCATCACGTACGACTCGGGCGGCCTCTCGCTCAAGGACGCGAAGAGCATGGAGACGATGAAGACGGACATGTCCGGGGCCGCAGCCGTGATCGCGGCCATGGGCGCGGTCGGGCGCATCGGTCCCGACGTCGAGGTGCTCGGGCTCGTCCCCGCGACGGAGAACATGCCGGGCGGGGCCGCGATCAAGCCCGGAGACGTCATCAGGCACTACGGGGGCAAGACCGTCGAGGTGCTGAACACCGACGCGGAGGGACGGCTCGTCCTCGCCGACGCGCTGGCGTACGCGTCGGAGCAGCAGCCGGACGCGATCGTCGACGTCGCGACGCTCACCGGCGCCATCATGGTGGCGCTCGGAACGAGGGCGGCAGGGCTCTTCTGTAACGACGACGACATGGCGGCGCGTCTGATCGCCGCGGCCGCGGACGAAGGCGAGCGGCTTTGGCGCATGCCGCTCTTCGCCGACTACGCCTCCGACATCGAGTCCGACGTAGCCGACCTCAAGAACATCAGCGGCGCGCGCTGGGGCGGGTCGATCGTCGCCGCGGTCTTCCTCCAGCAGTTCGTCGGCGACGGCATCGCGTGGGCGCATCTCGACATCGCGGGGGCAGCGCGGGCGGACGGGCCGTCGGCCGAGATCTCCAAGGGCGGCACGGGGACGGCGACGCGCACGCTCGTCTCCTGGATCGAAGGGTTCGGGCGCTGAACGACGACGACGAGGTCGTCCCGCTGGGGGTCGAGAAGCGGGAGGACCCGCCGCCTCCCTCGCGGCGCCCGTCGGCGCTGCACACGCTCGCGGTCACGGGTATGTCGCTGTCCGCGCTCGTCGGGATCGTCGTGCTGTTCCTGTCGATCGGGATCGGGCTCCCGGAGGGCGGGAGGAGGGTCGCGATCGGCATCGTCGTCGGGTCCGCCGTCGTCTTCCTCGCGTGCGCGTCGGCGGCGGTGTTCACGGCCGCGCGGGAGACCTATCCGTCGAGGGGGCCGGAGACGCCCGACTAGACTCGCCGCGATGGAGATCGAGGGGCACCCGACGCAGGACCTCATCGACGAGCTCGAGCGTCGCGGCGCGGTCCGCGTCGCCGGGTCCTCCGCCGGCCCGCGCGTCGAGGCGCTGAGGTTCCTGACGGAGCGCCTCGGCGACAGCCCCGGCTACTGGATGTTCCTCCCGTACGAGACCTTCGACACCGGGTTCGACGAGATACCGCGCTGACATGGCGGTATCTCCCGACGCGTTCCGCCACGCGCTGAGGAAGTTCGCGTCGGGCGTGACGATCGTCACCGTCGCGGCCGGCGGCGAGCTGCACGGGATGACCGCGTCGTCGTTCGCCTCGGTGTCGCTCGTCCCGCCGCTCGTGCTGGTCTGCCTCGACAAGTCGTCGCGCACGCTCGCGCTGGTCGCGCAGACGGGGAGCTTCGCCGTCAACGTGCTGCGCGGCGACCAGCAGGAGGTCTCGCACGCGTTCGCGCGCGCCGGCGTCAAGCCGTTCTCGTCCATCTCCCACCGGCTCGGCGACAACGGGGCCCCCGTGCTCGACGACGCCATCGCGGTGCTCGAGTGCACGACCTACCGCGTCTTCGAGGCGGGCGACCACGAGGTCGTGCTCGGCGAGGTGACCGCGAGCGCGGTGACGGGCGGCGATCCGCTCGTCTACTACAACGGTGCCTACCGCTCGTTGAGCTCCTCGAGCGACAGCTGATCGCCCGGACGGACGCCGTGCAGCTCGCCCGCGCGCGTCTCGACGGCGTACCGGGCCCGCCGAACCCAACGAGTGACGCGGCGCGGAGGCATCGACGAGACCACGTGTACGACGCGCCAGGCGCGGTCGCAGAAGCACACGTCGATGGGATAGGTCAGCCCGAACGTGTGGACCTGGCGGGCCGGCTCGAGGACCAGCGCCTCGCCCGGGCCCAACGGGCGACGGCCGAGGAGGCCCCTCGCGCGGGCCCCCGCGGTCACGGCGCGGTCGACCCGCAGTGCGACGACGCGCCCCGTCCTGGGTACAACGAGGCGGACCGGCACGTGAAGTAGGTTAAGCCGCCGCTGCTGCCGGACGGCGGCGCACACCACACCCCCAGAGGAGACGGCGAATGCAGAAGTGGGAGTACGCGACGGTGCCCCTCATCTCCCATGCCCTCCAGGAGATCCTGAACCAGTGGGGCGAGGAGGGCTGGGAGCTCGTCCAGGTGATCGAGAGCAACGCGACGGGAACGACGGCGTACCTGAAGCGGCCGAAGAGCGACGGCTCGCCCTAGTCCCACCCCTCGACCAGAGCGCGCAGCCACGCCTTCAGCGGAGGGCCGACGTCCTCGCGCCGCAGCGCCAGCTGGATCGAACCCTTGACGTAGTCGAGCTTCTTGCCGACGTCGTAGATCGGGCCCCGGTGGACGTACGCGTACACGCCGGGTGAGCCGACCAGCGCGCGGATCCCGTCGGCGAGCTGGATCTCGCCGCCCACGCTCGGAGCGGCCGCGTCGAGCGCGTCGAACACGGCGGGATCGAGGACGTAGCGGCCCACGGCGCCGAGGTCGGACGGCGCGTCCGCGGGCGCGGGCTTCTCGACGATGTCGGAGATAGGCACGAAGTCGTCCTGCAGCTCGCCCGCGGGAGCGACGATGCCGTAGGCCGAGACGCGGTCCTCCGGGACGCGCCTGACCGCGACGACGCTCACGCCGTCGCGCTCGTGCACGTCGATCATCCGCTCGAGCAGCGGCGGCTCGTCGCCGAGCGGCGCGGGGACGACCTCGTCGGGAAGGAGCACCGCGAACGGCTCGTCGCCGACGTGGGCGCGCGCGGCCGCGACCGCGTGGCCGAGCCCGAGCGCCTCCTTCTGTCGCACGTAGTGGACGTCGGCGAGGGCCGCGACCCCGCGCACCTCGTCGAGCTCGTCGAGCTTTCCGGTCTTCTCGAGGCGCTCCTCGAGCTCGAGCGCGCGGTCGAAGTGGTCCTCCATCGTGGACTTGCCGCGTCCGGTGACGATCAGGACGTCGTGGATCCCCGCGCGGGCGCACTCCTCGACGACGTACTGGATCCCCGGCCGGTCGACCAGAGGGATCATCTCCTTCGGCATCGACTTGCTCGCCGGCAACAGCCGCGTCCCGAGCCCGGCGGCGGGGACGACTGCCTTTCGAACCCTCACACGATCTCCATATCGTCGCGATCCGTCCCGAACAACATCTTCCTACACTGGCCTCACGGTGCCCCAGACCATCCTCGTAATAGAAGACGAAGAGACGATCGCGTCGGCCGTCGCCGCACGCCTCGAGAAGGAGGGGTTCGCGGTCGCGGTCGCGGGCGACGGACTCGCCGGGATCGAGCGCTTCCGCGCGGACGCGCCGGACCTCGTCGTGCTGGACCTCATGTTGCCCGGCATGGACGGGCTCGAGGTGTGCAGGCGCATACAGGCGGAGCGTTACGTGCCGGTGCTGATGCTCACCGCGCGCAACGACGAGACCGACGTCCTCGTGGGCCTCGGCGTCGGCGCGGACGACTACGTCACGAAGCCGTTCTCCCCGCGCGAGCTCGTCGCGCGGGTGAAGGCGTTGCTGCGGCGCGTGGAGCGCTCCGCGGCCGCGCCTTCCGAGACGATCAGGGCCGGAGAGATCGAGATCGACACCGGCCGCCGCCGGGTGCAGAAGGCCGGCGAGGCATTGCACCTCACACCCATCGAGTTCGAGCTGCTGCAGCGGTTCGCCGCGCGGCCCGGGTTCGTGTTCACGCGCGACCAGCTCCTCAACGACGTGTGGGGCTACGACGACCCCGCGGGCGGACGAACGGTGGACACGCACGTCGCGTCGCTCCGGCGCAAGCTCGGCAGCGAGGTCATCCGCACCGTGCACGGAGTGGGGTACGCGCTCGAGACCGGCGGCTCCCGGTGAGACCGCTCGACCGCTTCCGGTCGCTCAAGATGAAGCTCGGCGTCGTGATCGTCGCCGCCGTCTTCGTGACCGTCGTCACGATCGTGGTCGGCGTCAGGGCGGACGTGCCGCTGAAGGTGTGCGGGCTCGCCGCCGCGATCCTCTCGCTCGGGATGGTGCAGATCCTGGCCCGCGGCATGACGTCGCCGCTGCGTCAGATGGCCGACGCCGCCACCGCGATGTCGCGCGGCGACTACGACGAGAGGGTTCCCGAGACGTCGCGCGACGAGGTCGGCGACCTCGCGCGTGCGTTCAACAAGATGGCCGAGGAGCTGAGCCAGGTCGACAGGATGCGCCGGGACCTCGTCGCGAACGTCTCGCACGAGCTGCGCACGCCGATCACGGCGCTCCAGGCGGTCCTCGAGAACGTCGTGGACGGCGTCGAGGAGCCGAACCCGGAGACGTTGCGGACGATGCTGTCGCAGGTCGAACGGCTGGGCCGCCTCGTGTCGCAGCTGCTCGACCTCAGCCAGCTCGAGTCCGGGGCGCTGGCGCTGCGACGGCAGCCGTTCGAGGTCCGCGACGTCCTCGACCAGGCCGTGCACGAGTCGCGCGTGAACGCGCAGGCGACGTCGAAGTCGGTCGCGCTCGAGGTCGCGGTCGAGCCGGGGGGCCTCACCGCGACCGGCGACCCCGAGCGCGTCCACCAGGTGATCGCGAACCTGCTGGACAACGCGATCCGGCACTCCCCGCCGCAGGGGCGCGTCGTGGTCGCGGCGCGGCCCGACCCGAGGGGCGTTCGCATCGAGGTCGCCGACGAGGGACCGGGGATCCCCGAGGAGGACGCCGCTCGCGTCTTCGAGCGCTTCTACCGCGCGGACTCCGCCCGCTCGTCGTCCGCGGGAGGGACCGGGCTCGGGCTGTCGATCGCCAAGTGGATCGTCGACCTGCACGGCGGCAGGATCGCGGTCGAGCCGAACCAGCCGCGCGGCTGCCGGATGGTCGTGTCGCTGCCGGGGGCCGCGGCGTGATCGACGAAGGTCCGAAGCTTCCCCCGCTGCGCACGTGGTGGCCGATCGCGGGGGCCGGCGTGGTCGGCGGCGCGCTCGTACCGTCGGGCCCTCCCGGCATCGGCTTCCTGATCACGGGGGCCGCGATCACCTGGGCAGTGGCGCGCGCCCGGCCGCGACCCCTCGACGTCGAGTCGGGTGCCTTCGCCGTCGCGGCCCTCCTCCTGCTGGGCATGGCCGCGGTCCTCGACGCGCCGTGGGTGATCGCGGTGGATCTCGGCGCGGCCGCGGTCTGCTCGTCGCTGGCGATCGCCGGCGCGCGCACCTGGACCACGGTCTTCGTCGCGCCGGTGTGCGCCGCCGGCGACGCGCTGCGCGTCCCGCTAGTGGTGCTGCGCTCCCTGCCGCGCGGCCGTTCGACCCCCTGGCTCGGCCCGGCCGGACGGGCCGCCGTGATCTCGTTCCTGCTCCTCGCGACGTTCGGCGCCCTGTTCGCGAGCGCGGACGCCGCGTTCGCGCAGATCGCCGAGGAGGTCCTCCTGCCCGACCTCCGTCTGGACGTGCTCACCGCGCGCGTCTTCGTGTTCGCCGCCGTCGTCGCCGGTGCAGGTGGCTTGATCCTGCTCGCGCGGCGCCCGGAGACGGCCCCGGCCGCTTCGTTCACACCCGAGCACCGATCCGTCACCACGCTGGAGTGGGCGCTGCCGCTGGTCCTGCTCGACGCGCTGTTCGCCGTGTTCGTCCTCGTCCAGCTCGCGGTCCTCTTCGGCGGCCACGACCACGTCCTCGACACCGCGGGGCTGACGTACGCGCAATACGCGCGGGCGGGCTTCTTCCAGCTCGTCGTGATCGCGGCGCTCGTCCTCGGCGTCGTCGCGGTCGCGGCGAGGATCGCGAAGCCGGAGCACCGGCGGCCGCTGAAGGTGCTGCTCGGGGTGCTGTGCGTCCTGACGCTCGTCGTGCTCGCGTCGGCGCTGCGCCGGATGGACCTCTACGAGGACGCCTACGGGCTGACGCGCATCCGCATTGCCGTCTACGCGGTCGTGTTGTGGCTCGGCGGCGTCTTCGGGGCCCTGATCGTCGCCGGTATCGCGCGGCGCGCGCCGTGGCTCCCGCGCGCCGTCGTCGCCCTGACGGTCGTCTCGCTGCTCCTGTTCAACGCGTCGAACCCCGACCGGCGCATCGCCGCCGGCGCGGTCGACCGCTACGAACGCACGGGCGAGATCGACTCGGACTACGTCGCGACCCTCGGCACCGACGCCCTGCCCGCGCTGCTGGACCTCCCCTCGGACGTCCGCGGCTGCATGACGGGGCCGATCCTGAGCCGTGTGCTCTTCACGCCCGACCCGTGGAGCTCGTTCAACCTCTCGCGCGCGCGTGCACGGGAGCTACCGATCATGGAGGACACCGGATGCAGCTACTGACCAACCCCTCGACGACGATCGTGACCGTGGAGGCGTCCCGGCGCCTCGGCTTCGTAGACCTCACGCCGGCCCTCGAGCGCGAGGTCGCGCAGCGCGGCGGCGACGGGTTCGCCCTCGCGTTCTGCCGCCACACGACCTGCGCGGTGGTGCTGAACGAGCTGGAGGACGGAGTCCAGGAGGACCTCGGCGCGCGGCTCGACCAGCTCTTCCCGCCGTCGAGCTACTACGCACACGACGACCTCACGATCCGTACGCAGAACCTGCAGGACGGCGAGCGCGCCAACGGCCACGCCCACGTCGCGCAGATGCTGATGGGCGGGACGTCGCTCACGATCCCGATTGCGGGCGGCGTGCCGCTGCTCGGGCGGTGGCAGAGGCTGCTGCTGGTCGAGCTCGACGAGCCGAAGCCCCGCGAGGTCGTGATCCAGGTCTACGCGCGCTGAGGCTCAGGTCGCGAGCTTGAGCGGGGGCTCTCCCTCTCCCGGGATGCAGACCCTGTTGCGGCCCTCCTGCTTCGCGCGGTAGAGCGCGCGGTCGGCCCCTCCGACGAGCGCTTTGTAGGTTTCGCCGTGCAGAGGGTACGCAGCGACGCCGATCGACACTGTGATCGTCAGCGGGTTCTCGCCCGGCACGCCGAAGGGCTCGGAGCGGATGGCCTCGAGGATCTTCTCGGCCGTCGTGCGCGCACCGTGCACGTCGGTCTCCGACAGCAGGCAGATGAACTCCTCGCCCCCGTAGCGCGCGAACGTATCGACCTCGCGGATGACGCGGTCGACGCGCTTCGCGAACTCTACGAGGATCGCGTCGCCGCGCTGGTGGCCGTACGTGTCGTTCACGGCCTTGAAGGAGTCGAGGTCGAGCATGAGCACGCTGAACGGACGCTGGAAGCGCTGCGCCGCCGCCAGCGCCTGCGGGAACTGCATCAGGAAGTAGCGACGGTTCCACACGCCGGTGAGGCCGTCGGTGATCGACAGCCGCTGCGCCTCCTCGTGTAGGAGCACGTTCTCGACCGCAACCCCGGCCTGCTCGCCGAGGAACACGACGTACTCGAACTCCTCTTCGGTGAACAGGTCGGCACGGTCCTCGCGGTGCACCGAGATCACGCCCATGATCCGGTCCTGGCTGATCAGCGGGATGGCGATCATCACTGGGTATCCGGTCTCGGCCGGAGCGGGTCGCAGCCCCGTGTGCTGCGGCAGCAGCGCGTTCACCGAGCGCTCCGCGACCAGCCCGACGACGCCCTCCCCCACCTTCACGCGGCCGAGGGAGTCGAGGTCCACGTTGACGCCGCGCGCCGGGTAGAGCTCCTCGCGCGTCGACCCGAACATCCACAGCACCGCGCCGTCGGCGCGGATCGCGTCGACGGTCGTGTTCAGGACCGACGACAGCATCTGCTTCATGTCGTGCGTCGAGCGGAGGGTGTCGCCGACGCGCCTGATCGCGCGCCGCAGCTGGTCGCGCGACGACGACAGCGCGTTGACGGTCTCCCCGAGCGTGTCGGTCATGTCGTTGAACGCCTCCGCGAGCTGCCCGACCTCGTCCTTGGACCGGACCTGGATGCGATGGTCGAAGCGGCCCTCGGCGATCGCGGCCGCGCCCTCCGACAGCTCCTCCAGCGGCTGCGTGATCAGCCGCGCGAGCAGGTGAGCGAGTGCCGTGACGACGGCGAGCGCGAGCAGCAGGAGCGCGGCCATGTAGGCGAGGACCTTGTCCGAGACGGCACGGATCGGCGCGTCGACCGTCGACGCCACGAGCGCGACGTCGCGGCCGTCGAGGCGGCGCGCCTTCGCCGACGCCTTCCCGTCGATCTCCGTCTCGAACGTGCCGGTTCCGAACGTCCCGACGTCGACCGGACCGTCGACGTCGGCGGTCGACGCGACGATCCGCCCACCGGCCGCGAGCGAGAGCTCGACCGCGTCGGCGGTGGCCCCGACGAGGCTCGACCCGTCGAGCCAGAATCCGCCGACGACCGACCCGAGCGTCCCGGAACCGCGCGCCTTGACGGGGATGTCCTGAGTCCGGTGGAACCCGGCCCCCGTGCCGCCGCCGGCACGCAGGATCTCACCGGGGTCGGGCCGCTCGACCCCCGTCACGAACTCGCCGGAGCGCCGGGCATGGCCCAGCACGCGGCCGTCGTCGTCGAGCAAGACCAGGAAGTCGATCTCGCCGGCCCGCGACAAGGCCCCGACGAGGAAGTCCTTGACGTCGTCGCGGCTCCCCGACTCCATCAGCTTCGCGAGCCGCGGCCGCGACACGGTGCGGCGCACGTCGTCGGCGACGTCTTCGACGCGCGCGTTGTACACCGCGACCGCCGCGTCGAGCGCGGGATCGAGCGCGAGCACCGCCCGGCGCGAGATCTCGCCCACCACGACGCGCTGGACCACGTACCCGGCCGCGACCAGGGGAAGGATGACGATCAGGACGAAGAAGAGCGTCAGGCGCCGTTGGAGGGACATGGGATGGTCGGCTTCCCCCTTTGAAGGCTTACGTCGGCGCTTCGGCGAACCTAGTTTAATGCGATGATCGCCGCATGCCCATCTACGAATACGCCTGCACCAGCTGCGGGGAACGGACCGAGGCGAAGCAGGGCTTCGACGACCCGCCGCTCGAGGACTGCCCGCACTGCGGCGGGACGCTGAGGAAGTTGTTCTCGCCGGTCGGGATCGTCTTCAAGGGATCGGGCTTCTACTCGACCGACGCCAAGACGAAGGCGAAGGGCGGAGACGGGCCGGACAAGCCGTCCGAGACGAAGACCGAGACGAAGAAGAGCGAGACCACAAGCGACACGAAGCCGGCGGCCAAGAAGGAGGGCCCGCCGGCGGAGAAGTCCGCGTGACGGCGACCGCGATAGGGATCTTCGGCGGCTCCGGCTTCTACAGCCTCCTCGACGACGTGCGGCAGGAGAACGTGCAGACGCCCTACGGGCCTCCCTCCGCGCCGGTCTCCATCGGCTCGGTCGGCGGCGTCGACGTCGCGTTCCTCCCGCGCCACGGGCTGAAGCACGAGCTGCCGCCTCACAAGATCAACTACCGCGCGAACGTGTGGGCCCTGAAGGAGGTGGGCGTGACGCGGATCGTCGGGCCCTGCGCGGCGGGATCGCTGCAGCGGGGCGTAAAGCCCGGCGATTTCGTCGTGTGCGACCAGCTCGTCGACCGGACGACGGGGCGCGCCGACACCTTCTACGACGGACCCGTCACGACGCACGTCTCGTTCGCCGACCCGTACTGTCCCGAGCTGCGCGCGCTCGCGATCGACACGGCGCGTGCGGAGGGCATCCCGGTGCACGAGCGCGGGACCGTCGTGACCATCCAGGGGCCGCGCTTCTCCACGAGGGCGGAGTCCAAGTGGTTCCAGGACGCGGGCTGGGAGGTCGTCAACATGACCCAGTACCCCGAGGCGTACCTCGCGCGCGAGCTCGAGATCTGCTACGTCAACATCTCGCTGATCACCGACTACGACGTCGGGGTTCCGGGCGAGGAGGACGCGGTCAGCCACGAGGCCGTCCTCGAGGTCTTCAACGCGAACAACGACAAGCTGCGCGGCCTGCTGTTCGCGATGGCGCCGAAGATCCCGCCGGACCGGAGCTGTCCGTGCAGCACCGCGCTGAAAGGCGCCCGCATCGAATAAACAAAAGGCCCCCGGGAGACCCGGGGGCCTTTCAACAACGGTGTCGCTACTTCGTGATCTTGAAGACGGGCTTGAAGACCGCGACCGCCGCCGAGTCCTGGCTCTCGATCTCGGCCATGAACTTGGCCTTGCCGGGCTTGGTCGGGTTCGTGATGACCGGCGTGCCGTCCTCCGTCGTGCCCTCGATCGTGAGGTCGACGAGGAGCGGGTTGCAGGTGTTGTCGCTCGGGGTCGGTGCCCCCTCCACTACCCAGCCGGTCTCGGGGCTGCCCGTCACCAGCAGGCGCACCCTGTTGAGAGGCTCGAGATCCAGAAACCACACGGCGTGAACGCCCGCGTCCGCCTCCTCGTCCGTGCGGGAGCGCTCGTAGATCTCGGCGTTGATCGTCACGTCCTGCTTGACCGGGATTCCACCTTCGGGACCCGGACGGCAGGCGGGGCCCGCAGCGATAGTGATCGTGCCGCCGCCGATGTCGGCGCCGGAGCGCTCCTCGCGCGTGGGAATGAACGGCTCGTCGGGAATGTCCTCGTCTCCCGCGATGACGAAGCCCTTCGGGATCGTCATCTTGAAGTTGCGGATCTCTTCGTCGTTCTCCGCGAATTCGAGGTGGATGTCGAAGCTCGGGTTCGCCCCGACCTTCGTGTCGGACAGCTTCAGCTCGAACTTCGGGGCGAAGTCAGCGTACGCGACGCTCGCCAGCAGCGACAGCGCCGCGGCCAGGGCCCCGACCGCCAGTCCCTTCTTCTTCATGTCGTGACCTCCGTGGGGGATGGGTCGCCGTCGCCGGCGCCTGCTCAGAGAGTTCTCTCTGGTTACGAAGATTCCTCCGGGGACGTAACGGGACAAGCCGGGCAAGGAGGGTGCCCCGTGCCTGGCCGCTATAGTCCCGGCCCGTGCCGGTCCTCCACGCCCTCGTCCTCGGAGCAGTCCAGGGCCTGACCGAGTTCGTCCCGATCTCCTCCTCCGGGCACCTCGTGCTCGTCCCGGAGGCGCTCGGATGGGACTCGCCGGGCCTCGCGTTCGACGTCCTCCTGCACGTCGCGTCGCTCCTGGCCCTGCTCGTCTACTTCTCGGGCGACCTGGTCGACCTGGCGCGCGGATCGCTCGCGGGAGACGCGGGAGCGCGCAAGCTGGTCCTGCTGCTCGCGATCGGGACCGTCCCGGCCGTGATCGCCGGGGTCCTCCTCGGCGACTACTTCGAGGGGACGTTCGAGGACGCGAGCGGGGCCGCCGTGCAGCTCGTGATCACCGCCGGAATCCTCGTCGCCGCGGAGCAGGCGCTCGCGTTCCACGAGCGGCGGCGGGCCGAGACGGGCGGCAGGCTCCGGACGATCGACGACCTGAACGCAGGCGACGCGACCCTCGTCGGGGTCGCGCAGGCCGTGTCGATCCTGCCGGGGATCTCGCGGTCGGGCTCGACGATCGCGGCGGGGCTCGTGACGGGCACCAGACGCGAGGACGCGGCCCGGTTCGCGTTCCTGCTCGCGATCCCGGCCCTCTTCGGCGCGGC
>JALZEG010000321.1 GCA_030862185.1 Actinomycetota bacterium | reverse complement strand
GACGTTCTCCTTACCGGTGGGCTCGCCCTTGACAAGGGCGACGTGCATCCTGCCGTCGTCGGACTCGTAGCCGATGGCGCGAAAGCTCCCGAAGCTGGTCGGTATGCGAGCCTCGGTGACGCGATGGACGAGCTTCTCGCTCCGCCGCCGGTAGGCGATGAGGTCGGCGATCGAAACAATCGTCAGTCCGTGGCGCTCGGCGAAGCGCTCGAGCTCCGGAAGACGAGCCATCGTCCCGTCCTCGCTCACCACCTCGCACAGCACTCCCGCCGGATAAAGACCCGCCATGCGTGCGAGATCAACGGAGGCCTCGGTGTGGCCCGCCCGGCGAAGGACCCCTCCCGGCGTGTAACGAAGCGGGAAGACATGCCCGGGTCGCGCCAGGTCCAGCGGGCGGGTGGCCGGATCGATCAGCGTTTTTACGGTGAGAGCGCGGTCGGCGGCCGAGATGCCGGTCGTCGTCCCGAGGCGCGCGTCCACGCTGATGGTGAACGCGGTACCCATGGGGTCCGAGGAGTCCGGCGCCATCAACGGAAGGTGCAGGGCCTCGAGCCGCTCGCCCTCCAGGGGAACGCAAATGATGCCCGAGCAATGTTTGACCATGAAGGCGATGTGCTCCGTAGTGGTCTTCTCGGCCGCGACGATGAGGTCGCCTTCGTTCTCGCGCTCCTCGTCGTCGACTACGACGATCATCTTTCCGGCCCCGAGGTCTTCGATAGCTTGTTCGATCCTTCCCAGCGTCATTGCGCGTCCTTTCCGGTATGAGGCTCCACGAGCCTCTCCACGTATTTCGCCACCACGTCAACTTCCGTATTCAGTCTGGATCCCACCTCGGTCGATCCGAGAGTCGTGTTGTCGAGCGTGTGGGGGATCAGCGCGACCTGGAAAGTCGTTCGCCCCACTTCGGCCACGGTCAGAGACACGCCGTCAAGCGCAACCGATCCTTTCGGCACCAGGTAACGCAGGACGTCGTCGGGGGCCGTGAACCACACGCGACGTGCTCCGGCGTCGTTCTCCGCGCGCACGATCTCTGAGATACCGTCAACGTGCCCTTGCACGATGTGTCCGCCGAGGCGATCCGAGGGCCGCGCCGGCAGCTCCAGGTTCACCTTGTGGCCCCGTTGCAGCTCTCCGAGCGTCGTACGAGCGAGCGTCTCCGGCACCACCTCGGCCTCGAAGCGCCGGCGTCCTACGCCGACGGCCGTGAGACAGACGCCGTTCACTGCCACGGAGTCGCCCGCGCCGAGCTCGCGCGCGACGGACGGCGCATCGACCTCAAGTCGAAGCAACCCATCGGAACTGCGCGCCCTTTTCACCTCGCCGGAGTGCGTGACGATTCCCGTAAACATCAGTCGCCGCCCTCTTGGGGCGCGAGCAGAGCCGTGAGCCGCGAGCTTTCCAGGACGACCCGCGCGTCGTCGTCGATACGATCGATCGAAACGGTCGTCCACCGCGCGGCGTCTCCCAGCGACGTCACGCCGAGCTCGCCGATATCGGCGCCGCCGCGCCCGGCGAGAAGCGGCCCGTAGTTGAGCTCGAGGCGATCGACGAGACTTCCGCGCAGCAACGAGCTCGCCAGCTCGCCGCCTCCCTCGCAGTACAGCTCGAGCCACCCGCGCCGCCCGAGCGCCTCCACCAGGATCGCGAGATCGACCCGCCCATCGAGATCGGCCAGGACGACGACCTCTGCACCTCTTTCCTTGAAGGCGGTCTGGGTGTCGTGGTGACACGACGAGGTCGTCGCGACGATCAGCTCCGCCTCTCCACCGAAGATGCGAGCGGACAACGGCGTGCGCCCCGACGAATCGACCACCACGCGGGCCGGCTGATGAGCGTTGGGGACGTCGCGCACGGTCAGCGACGGATCGTCGGCGACTACCGTGCCCGCCCCCACCACTACCGCGTCCACCTCGGACCTTCTCCGCTGCACCAGTGACCGGGCACCGGGGCCGGTGATCCACTGCGACGAGCCGTCCGGGGCCGACAGCCTTCCGTCGAGAGTCAGCGCGAGCTTGAGCGTGACGAGCGGCCGTCCGGTGGAGCGCTGGAAGAGGAAAGCGGCGTTGACTCGCCTCGCCTCGGCCTCCATGAGGCCGACCTCGACCGCGACACCGGCGGCGCGCAAGATTTCGAAACCCCTCCCGGCGACGCGCTCGTCCGGGTCTTTCGTGGCGGCGACCACCCGGGCCACTCCGGCCGCGGCCACGGCCGGCGCGCACGGAGGCATCCGGCCTTGATGGGCGCACGGTTCGAGGGTCACGTAGAGAGTTGCGCCCTCGGCCTCGGCGTCCTGTAGAACGAGTGCCTCGGCATGAGGCGAGCCCGCACCCGCGTGACTCGCCTCGGCGAGCAC
>JALZEG010000317.1 GCA_030862185.1 Actinomycetota bacterium | reverse complement strand
TCGTCGCGAACTGCGCGCTGTACGTGCTGACGACGATGGCCCTGCTGTCGGAGGCCGAGACGATCCTGTGGGCGAGCGCGGGCGAGCTGCGGGGGCCGGCGATCCTCGTCGCCTGCGGCGTCAACCTGGTCGCGGGGCTGGTGATCCGCGGCCGCAACGCCGACGACCCCGTTGCCGGAGCGGCGCTCGCCTCCGCGGCGCTGCTGGCGGGTGTGTGGGTCCCGGTACAGGTGGACGCGTACGCGGTCCCGGCGGGATGGGCCGCGCTCGGCGCCGTGATGATCCAGGTGGCGCACCGCACGACGCTGAAGACAGCGCGCTTCCCCGGCTACCTCCTCGTGGGGGTCTCGCTCGTCTACCTCGTCGGGCTGTTCTCCGACCCCGGCTTCTACGACCCCGACCGCGTCCTGCTCTCGCCGCAGTCGGCCGCGTTCGCCGTCCACGTCGGGGCGTTCTACGCGGCCGCGTTCGGCATGCGCGACGTCGTCCGCGACGACGAGCGTTTCTTGAGCGCCGCGATCGCGCTCGTCGCCTCCGCGATGACGCTGTTGTGGCTGAGCCTCGAGGCCGCGGCGTACTTCCAGCCGCTGACCGGGACGCGTCCGCTGCAGTCGCTCCACTTCACCCTGGCCGGGATCTGGGGTGTGTACGCGGCGGTGCTGCTCGCCGTCGGGATCGCGGCACGGGTCGCCGGCGCGAGGTTCCTCGCGCTGGGCATCTTCGCCCTCACGGCGCTGAAGCTGGTGCTGCACGACGTGTGGATGCTCGACACGCTCTACCGGACGATCGTGTTCATGGGCCTCGGCGGGATCTTCCTCGCCTGCTCGGTCATGTACCACCGGTTCCGTGACCTGATCGTGGACGACCGGACGCCTTCGGCGGCGTAGCCGGAAGACAGAAAGGGCCCCCGGACGTCCGGGGGCCCTTTCGCGCGCGTGCGGGCGTACACGCGGGGGCGCTACCTCTTGCGGAACGTGGCCGTGACCGTGCCGGTCGTCGGGACCGAGGGCGCCTCGCAGCCCCCGGGCTCCTGCGGGGTCGCGTCGACGATCACCTGGACGAACACCGGTTGGCCGCCCCTGATCGGAAGGCGTCCCGAGTCGCTGCAGAACACGATCGCCTCGCCGCCCTCCTGCCACGCCGCGGCGCTGACCGCCTCGCCGCCCGCGTCGGCGACCGAGAGGTCGACAGAGCGCTCCTTCGCTCGAGTCTCGAGCGTCACGGCGTCGCCGAAGAAGACGCCGTAGTTCGCGCCGAACCAGCCGGACGCGCCGGGCTTCGTCACGTCGAAGTCGTAGGGAGCCTCCGCGGTGCGTGCCGGCGCGGCGACGCCGGGCGTCACTCCGGCGAGCACGAACGCTATCGCCGCCGCCGAGATGGTCTTTCGCATGTGGTCCTCCTTCACGTCGCTCCTCAAACGGCATACGCCCGCCGGCCCAGGGAGTAACAGCGCGGGCGCCGCGCCGTCGCCGAAATGTCCACTTTCGTCCGCGCGCGTCGCGGCGCGGCGGAGCGCGCTAGAATTCTGCCGATGTTGCTCCTCGGTTGACCCGACGCCCCCGCGCCCCGCGGACCACCGCGGGCGCCTTTCTTCCACGCGGTCGTCCACCGAGTTCCCGAGGAGCCCCCCATGTCATCCGTAGCCCCCGTCACCGTCCCCACCGTCGTCCCGGCAGGGTCCGCGCCGGCCGTCGAGGTCGCGCGCCTGCGCAAGGAGTTCCGGAGGCGCGACCCCCGCGCCGGGCGGTTCCGGCGCCGCCGCGTCGCCGCCCTGCGTGACGTCTCGTTCGAGATCGCCCGCGGCGAGTGCATCGCGATCCTCGGCCAGAACGGCTCGGGAAAGTCCACGCTCGTCCGGTTGCTGTCGACGCTCTTGCTCGCGGACGGAGGGACCGCGCGCGTGTTCGGGCACGACGTCTTCGACGACCCGCGGCCGATCCGGCGCCTGGTGAACCGGGTCTCGGTGGAGGCGTCGTTCTTCAAGAAGATGTCGGCGACGGAGAACCTCAGCTACGCGGCGAGGTTCTACGGGATGACGCCGTCGCAGACGCGTCCCCGCGTGCCTCGCATCCTCGACCAGGTCGGGTTCCCGGCCGGCCGGAGGAGCGAGCCCATGGAGAACCTGTCGCGCGGGATGCAGCAGAAGGTCGCCCTGGCGCGTGCGCTGTTGACCTCGCCGGCCCTGCTGCTGCTCGACGAGCCGACGACGGGTCTGGACCCGCGCTCGAAGCTCGAGGTCCAGGACTTCATCCGCGAGGTGCGGGCGGCGCACGACGCCACGATCCTGCTGTGCACGCACGACCTGGCGGAGGCGGAGGCTCTCGCCGACCGGGTCGGGATCCTGCACGAGGGGCGGTTGCTGGCGCTCGAGCCGGCGGACGACCTCAAGCGCCGCTACGGCGCGGCGTCGCTCGAGGAGGCGTTCTTCGCCGCGACGGGGCTGAACCTCGCGGAGGAGCCGAGCGCGCCGGAGGAGGACGAGTGAGGGGGGCCGCGGCGACGCTGCGCGCCGAGCTGGTCGGACTGGGCGGAGTCGTCGAGCGGAACGCCTACCTCATCAAGCGCTACGCGCTGTGGGAGGTCGCGTTCTTCTTCTGGACGGTCGCCAACACGCTCACGATCGTCTTCATCGCGCGCGGCGTCGAGGCGGCCGGAGGCGAGCTCGACGTCAACCGGCAGACGGCGGTCCTCCTCATCGGAGGCGTCATCTGGGCATACCTCGGGATCATCTTCGAGATCCTCACCGAGACCGTCGCGTGGGAGCGCTGGGAGGGGACGATCGAGTACACGTTCATGGCCCCGCTGTCGCGTGCGACGCACCTGTTCGGCATGGGGGTGTTCGCCGTCGTCTACGGAGTGCTGCGCGCCGCGCTGCTGTTCGGGGTCATCGCGTTCTTCTTCGAGCTGCGGTTCCCGGACGCCGACTTCGTCGCGGCGCTCGTCGTGCTCGCGGTCGCGTCTGTGTCGTTCATCGGCATCGGCATGATGACGGCCGTCCTGCCGCTGATCTCGCCGGAGAAGGGGTCGCAGCTCGGCTTCATCGCGCAGGGGATGCTGCTCGTGGTGTCGGGGATCTACTACAGCGTCGAGGTGCTGCCCGAGCCGATGCAGTGGATCGCGACGATCTCGCCGGCTACGTACGCGCTCGAGGGGATCCGCGCCGCGGTGCTCGAAGGAGCGAGTCTGGGATCGCTGGGCGGCGAGCTGGTGGCCCTGGTCGTGATCGGGGCGGTGTCCGTTCCTGCGG
The DNA here is from genome assembly GCA_030862185.1 of Actinomycetota bacterium. Lineage (GTDB taxonomy): Bacteria > Actinomycetota > CADDZG01 > CADDZG01 > WHSQ01 > JALZEG01. The sequence continues at coordinate 2,060 of JALZEG010000317.1, read as the reverse complement.
GCATGTGGGTGTTCCGCCGCGGCGAGCTGTACGCGAAGCGCCACGGGAAGCTGAAGCGGTCGGGTTAGGAAGCGGCACCGGCCCTCACGGCGAACAGACGAACCGGCTCCTTCTTCCCCTTCAGCGTGACGCCGGGCCGCTCCGTCAGCGGCGGCGGCGACTTCAGCAGCTCCTTCGTGCGTTCGGAGACGAGGATCGTGTCGCCCGTCGCGCGCGTCGCGGCCTCGATCCGTGCCGCCACGTTCACCGCGTCGCCGATCACGCTGAACTCGTACCGGCCGCCGCCGCCGACGTTCCCCGCGACGACCATGCCCGAGTTCAACCCGATCCCGACCTGCAGCTCGTCGCCGAGCTCGGCGCGTACGGCGTCTGCGACGGCGACCGCGGCCGCGAGCGCGAGGTCCGCGTGGTCCGGCCGACGCCGGGGTGCCCCGAAGACCGCGAGCATGCCGTCCCCGACGAACTTGTCGACGTGACCCTCGTGCTCGTGGACGACCGGCACGACGAGCTCGAACAGGCGGTTGATCGCCGCGACGACGTCCTGCGCGGGAGCGCGTTCCGCGAAGCCGGTGAAGTCGCGCACGTCGAGGAACATCATCGTCACCTCGACCTCCTCGCCGGCCAAGGACGTGCCCTGGCGCAGGATGTGGTCGGCGATCTCCGGATCGACGTAGGTCCCGAACACCTCCCGGAGCCGCTCGCGCTCGGCCAGCCCCGCGGCCATGCGGTTGAACCCGGCCTGCAGCAGCCCGACCTCGCTCCCGTCGTCGACGTCGACGCGGGCGTCGAACCGGCCCTTCTCGATCTCCGCGAGGGCCGCGCGCATCTTCGCGATCGGCTCCGCGATGCTGCGCGCCGCGGTCGCGACGATGATCCCGCCTCCGACGAGACCGATCGGCGCGAGGAACCACACGGCGCGGTCGACCTGCGGCGCCCCGAACGGCACGAGCGCGAGGGCCACGAGGACGACCCCGGACCCGAGCGCCCAGGACGCGACGATCCGCTGCCGCACGCCGAGCGTGCGCGGGGTGGCCGGGGCGGTCCGTGCGAGCGCGGCGGCGAACACCGGGCGGAGGCTGCGGTCGACCAGGAGGTAGCTCAACATCGACGCGGCCGCCCCGCCGAGCAGCGCGACGGCTCCGATCCACAGGCCGTACTCAGGCGAGTAGTGGACCGGGTTGCCGGGGATCATGTGCAGGCCCGCGAACAGGACTCCGCCGCCGCACCACCCGAGGAAGACCCACCCGGACTGTCTCAGCGGTTGCGCGAGCGTCACGTCGAGCTCGTCCGGCGAGGGCGCGCGGTCCTCCTCGAGCCACCGCGCTACCGGACGGAAGGTCCTCAGCCCGACCCGGAATCCGGCCAGGGCGGCAACGGCGAGGTACGTCCCGAAGGTCGCGAGCTCGAGGGCGATGCTCTCCTCGGTCGAGGATTCCGGGGGCGAGACGAACGCCAGGAAGAGGTAGACGACGGTGGCCGCCGCGCCGTTGGCGAGGATGACGTGCCGCGCGATCCTGCCCCGGAACTCGTTGGACAGGATGCTCGCCGGCGCCGCGCTCCCCACGCTGCTGCTCGCCATGCCCGCACCATAGTGCCCGGTTCGCGCTCTAGGGTGGGGGCATGGCTCTCTCCGAGCGGGCTGCGGCGTTCTTCGCCTCCTACGTCGAGTCGTTCGAGCGGTTCGACGCGGCTGCGATCGCCGGCCACTTCGCGTTCCCGTGCCACATGACGAGCGAGACCGGCGGCGAGCCCGACCTCCGCTCGATCCCGGACGAGGACGGGTGGCGTGCGGACATCGAGGGCCTCGTCGGGTTCTACCGGTCGGCACGAGTGGCGACCGCGCGGATGCTCGAGGCCTCCTCGACGCCGTTGTCGGAGGCCGTGGAGCAGGCGACGATCCACTGGATGCTCGAGGACGGCTCCGGCGGCAACGTCTACGACTTCCGCGCGGTTTACACGCTGGTCGAGAGGGACGGAGCCTTGCGCATCGGCGCGCTTGCTCACGACGAGCTGCCGCGCATACAGACGCTCCTGGACGGCTAGAGGTAGGGGGCCGCGGC
>JALZEG010000298.1 GCA_030862185.1 Actinomycetota bacterium | reverse complement strand
ATCTTCGACGTCGTCTTCTCCGACTACGGCGCGATGACGTTCACCGATCCGTATCTGACCGTTCCAGAGGTAGCTCGCCTACTGAAGCCCGGCGGCGCGTTCGTCTTCTGCACCACGAGCCCGCTCTACGTGATGTGCCTCGACCTCGAGGCCGACGAGATCACGACGACGTTGCAGCGGCCTTACTTCGGCATGCGAGTGATCGAGGACGACACCGACTTCCGCGACTACCAGATTCCGCACGGCGACTGGATCACGCTGTTCCGCAAGAACCGCTTCGCGGTCGAGGAGCTGATCGAGACCCAGCCGGAGGAGGGGTTGACTACGACGTACGCGGGTAGGCCTCCGGAGTGGACCCGGCGGTGGCCCGCCGAGGACATGTGGAAGCTCCGCAAGGAACGTTGACCCGAGGAGGTCGAGCCGTGGCCGACGAGCAGGAGCAGGTGACGACACCGGTCGACGAGCGCGACGAGGTCGACCATTCCGAGTTCACGTCCGACGACAAGAAGTGCCCCGAGTGCGGGGAGCCCGTCGACAACCTCCGTAAGACCTGCATCAAGTGCGGGTACGAGTACGGCTCCGACGACTACGACGACACCGAGGCCGGCAACGAGCTGCGAGCCGGTGCGGCGCTCGACGAGGACGGCAACGAGATCCTCGACGAGGACGTGACCGGCGACACCGACGAGAAGGAGCCGGCGCGGTGAGCTACGACGACCCGGCGAAGAAGATCCTCGAGTCGTACAAGACGTTCGCGGTCGTCGGCTGCTCGCCCGACCCGCGGCGCGCGAGCCAAGGCGTGGCCGCGTTCCTCCAGAGCCGCGGCTACCGCGTGATCCCGGTCACGCCGTTCGAGGAGGAGATCCTGGGCGAGCGCTGCTATCCCGACCTGAGCTCGATCCCGAAGGAGGAGGGAGTCGAGGTCGCCGACATCTTCCGCCGGTCCGACGCCGCGGGTGCTCACGTCGACGAGGCGATCGCGCTCGGGCTCGAGGCCGTCTGGATGCAGATCGGCGTGATCGACGAGGCCGCCGCCCAGCGCGCCCGCGACGCGGGGCTCGACGTCGTCATGGACCGCTGCCCGAAGATCGAGTATCCGAGGGTGTCCAGAGCCGCCTCTTGACGAGGAAGCTCGGTAAGCAGTAGCTTACCGTAAGTGGAGACTTACGAGCTGGCCTTCGACGCGCTCGGCGACCCGACCCGCCGGCGCACCTTCGAGCTGCTGAGGACCGGCCCCCACTCCGTGGGCGCCCTCGCCGCGCAGCTTCCCGTGAGCCGCCCGGCGGTGTCCCAGCACCTGCGCGTGCTGAAGGACGCGGGCCTGGTGCGCGACGAGCAGGTCGGCACGCGCCGCGTCTACCGCGTCGACCCCGCCTCGCTCGAGGGACTGCGCCGGTACCTCGACGACATGTGGAGCGACGCCCTCCGGAGCTTCAAGGACCATGCCGAGTCGAAAGGAGAGGGAAGGTGACTGCTGCGACAGAGCTCGCGCCCCTGGTCAAAGAGCTGACGGTGGCGGTTCCCGTCGAGCGCGCGTGGACGGTCTTCACGCAGGAGATCGGCTCGTGGTGGCCCGTCGCCACGCATTCGATCGCACCCGAGCAGGTCCGCGAGATCGTGTTCGAGGCTCGCGCGGGAGGGCGGATCGTCGAGCGATGGAAGGACGGCACCGAGCAGTCGTGGGGCGAAGTCGCGGTCTGCGAGCCTCCGCACCGCCTGCTCTTCTCCTGGCACCCGAACCTCCGGCGCCGCGCCGCGACCGAGGTCGAGGTGACGTTCGAACCGGTAGACGGCGGGACGCGCCTCCGGCTCGAGCACCGCGGCTGGGAGCGCCTCGGTGCAGAGGGCGCGGAGTCTCGCTCCGACTACGACGGAGGTTGGGACTACGTGCTCGGCCGCTACGCCGGGGGGATCTGACGCGCTACTTCAGCGAGGGCCCGCCGACGATCCGGGCGACGACTCCGTCGGCGCCGTAGTTCGCGGCCGCGTTCTTGCCCGTGCACACGGCGATGCACGCGTCGACGAACGTCGCGAAGGGGTCGCCGTCCGGCCCGATCACGACGTCGATGAAGTCGAAGACCAGGCCGCAGCGGCCGGGTCCGCACCTGCCTCGGTAGATGGGGTCCTTCGCCGGGTTCACGGCGGTCGAGACGAACACCGGCTTGTCGTCGAGCGCGTCCGTCGTCGTGGTGACATAGCCGCTCCACGTCGTCCTCGCGTACTCGGCGTTCTCCGGGCAGTTCTCCTTCTCGCGGCAGTCGTGCCGCCACGGCGAGTTGGCGCTGCCCATGTACGCGATGGCGACCTTGCCGACGCCGCTCGCGTCGAGCGTCGCGAGGTTGACCTCGCGCACTCCCGGCGGGCTGACGAGGACTGGGTCGCGCCACGTCTTGCCCCCATCCTTCGACGTCGTCAGGTAGACGCGGCGGTCGCCGCCGGTCCACGCGTAGTACACGTTGCCCCTGTCGTCGACGTCGACGCTCGGGTCGAGGAGCCCGTCTCCGGCGTCGAGGTTCGAGACCCTGACGTTCTCCCAGGTGAGGCCCTCGTCGCGGCTGATGCCCAGCCACGGCTGCCGGCAGCTCTCCTTCGGGAGGTAGACGGTGCCGTCGCGCGCGACGATCCCGTGGCCGTGCAGCCCGCCGCAGAAGGGCGGCGGGTCACCGTCGTCGCCCGCGCTCGGCTGGACGCCGGTGAACGCAGGCGATCCCGTCGCCGACCACGTCAGTCCCCCGTCCAGCGACTTCGAGCACGACGACGACGCGACGTCGTTCCAGCAGTAGTAGAGGACGTTCGGATAGCCGACCGTGGTGCTCGTCGCGGGTGGGCCACCGAACAGCGTGTGGTGGTCGTTGACCGGGCGGCCGCATGCGAGCGGGTTCGTGGTCCACGTCTCGCCGAGGTCGTCGGTGAACGACATCAGCGAGCACGCGACGGTGAGGTCGATGTTGAAGATCCGGTTCGTGTCGCGGTCGGCCCACACGTAGGGGTCGAGCGAGATCGGGTGCGTGTTCGCGCCTGCGATCGCCGGCGACACGATCTCCCACGACTTGCCCCCGTTCTTCGAGCGCACCACCTCGACGTGGTTCGGCGGGCTCGAGTAGACGTCGATCGACGGGAAGAACATGTCGCCGTTCTTCGCGATGGC
>JALZEG010000276.1 GCA_030862185.1 Actinomycetota bacterium | reverse complement strand
GCCACGCGCATGGACGGCGAACCTATCCGATGAGCCCGTAGGCGAACAGCACCGCGGACGCGGCGACGACGGCCGCGTTCTCCGTGCGGAGGATCCGGGGGCCGAGCGAGACGAGCTGCGCGCCCGCATCGGCGAGGGCCTCGGCCTCGCTGCGTTCCAGCCCGCCTTCGGGACCGACCACGAGCGCGATCCGCTCGATGCCCTGGAGCAGCGCGGTCCGCAGCGGCAGCGACGCCTCCTCCCACAACACGACCGCGACCTGCTCCCGTGCGACCTCGCGCACCACCTGCGTCCACGACAGCCCCGCGACCGCGCGGGTCAGAAACGGGTTGCGCGACTGCTTGGCCGCCGAGCGCGCGATCGCGGCCCATCTTTCGTCCAGGCGCGCGACCTTCGCCTGGTCCCAGCGCGCGACCGACCTCTTCGACTCGTATACGCGGACCTCCGCCACGCCGAGCTCGGCGAGCTTCTCGACGACCTCGTCGTTCTTGTGTCCCTTCGCGGCCCCCTGGTACACGGCAAGCTCGGGCTTCGGCCGGCGGTGCGTCTCGGATTCGAGCACCTCGACGACGAGCGCGTCGCCTTCGACGCGGGCCGCCGCGCCTCGTGCGACGGTCCCCCGGCCGTCGGCCACCGTCACGACGTCGGGTGGCGCGACGCGCATGACCTTGAGAGCGTGGTGCGACTCGTCGGCCGGCAACACGACGGCGTCCTCGCGCCACGCGTCGGGCGGAGCGTAGAACCACGGCGTCGTGCCTACTGGAACGCTTCCTTGATCCTGTCGAAGAAGCCCTTGCTACCGGCTTGCTCGTCGCGCAGCTTCGCGAACCGCTGCAGCAGCTCCGCCTGCTCCCCGTCGAGGTCCGTGGGCGTCTCGACCTTGAGCAGCGCGACGAGCTCGCCGCGCCCGCGGCCCCCGAGGTGCGGCATGCCCCGGCCGCGCAGCCGCTTGACCTCGCCCGACTGAGTCCCTGCCGCGACCTCGACTTCTTCCGGTCCCTCGAGCGTCGGGATCGTCACGGTCCCGCCGAGCGCGGCGACGGTCATCGGCACGCTCACCTCGCAGCCGAGGTCGTGGCCCGCGCGCCTGAAGACCTCGTGCGGCAGGACGTTGATCCCGACGTAGAGGTCGCCGGAGCGTCCGCCGCGCAGCCCCGCTTCGCCGCGACCGGAGACGCGCAGCCGCGCCCCGTCGTCTACGCCGGGCGGGATCTGGACGGTGAGCGTGTCGGTTACCTCGATGCGCCCTCGCCCCCGGCACTCGGGGCACGGTGTGGCGATCTCCTGGCCCACGCCGTCGCAGCGCGGGCAGGTCGTCGCGGTCATCACGTTGCCGAGCATCGTCCGGCGCACGGTCCTGATCTCGCCCGTCCCTCCGCAGTCGGAGCAGCGCGTGGGGAACGTCCCCGGCGCGGCGCCGTTGCCGTTGCACGCCCGGCACGCCCCGAGAGTGGTGACCTCGACGTCACGCTCGACGCCCGCAGCGGCCTCCTCGAGCGTGAGCTCGATCTCCGCGAGCACGTCGGCGCCGCGCGCGGGTCCGCGCCGCGCTCCCCCGCCGCCGAAGCCCCCTCCGAAGAAGGTGGCGAAGAGGTCGGAGATGCCGCCGAAGTCGCCGAACCCCGCGGCCCCGGCGCGTTCGTCGCCGAACTGGTCGTAGCGTTGCCGCTTCGCCGGGTCGGACAGCACCTCGTTGGCGGCGTTTATCTCCTTGAACCGCTCCACCGCCTCAGGATCACCGGGGTTCGCGTCGGGGTGGTACTGCCGCGCGAGCTTGCGATAGGCCCTCTTGACGTCGTCGGGCGTGGCGTCGCGCGGGATTCCGAGGACCGCGTAGTAGTCCGTTGCCATCGGGACTATTCGACACCAAGTCCGGCGAGCATCTGCCCGAGGTGCGACGACACCTCGTGCACCGCGGCGATCGTCCGCCGGTAGTCCATCCGCGTCGGGCCCACGATCCCGAGCGACCCGAGGGTGCTCTGGCCGGTGCCGTAAGGCGCGGTCACGATCGAGCACAGCCGCATTTCGGTGGCGAGGTTCTCCGCCCCGATCCGCACCGAGACGCCGCCGAGCGAGAACGCGTCGGCGAGGACCTCGAGCAGCAACCTCCGGTGCTCGAGCGCGCTGATCACCTTCCGGACGCTCTCGATGTCGGAGAACTTCGACTCGTCGACGATGTTCGACGTGCCTTCGAGGAAGAAGCGCTCGTGCGCGACCTCGTCGGCCGGCGAGTCGAACGCGTCGGCTGCGCGCCCCACGAGCTCGCCGAGGTGCTGCGGCAGCTCGTACGCGCGCCGGCGGATAGTCGCGGCCGAGTCTTCGAGCGCGACGCCCGTCAGCACGTTGTTCAGCGCGTCGGAGGCCTCGAGCAGGTCGCTCTCGCCGGCGTCGTCCGGCACGAGCATCACGTGGTTGTCGACGCGACCCGTGT
>JALZEG010000268.1 GCA_030862185.1 Actinomycetota bacterium | reverse complement strand
CCCTTTCCCTTTGCCCGGACAATGACGGCCATGACGCGGCCCCCGTGCTCCCCGCAGGAACGAGACGCGGCCGAGACCGTCGCGGCGCGGTTGCGCCAGGCCGGCTACCTCGTCGAGGTGGAAGAGTTCGCCGCGCGCGCCTCGACCGAGGTCTGGTTCGCTTCCTACGCCGGCCTGTCCGCGCTGGCGGCGCTGTTGGTGTACCCGTTGCCGCTGGTCGCGGCGATCGTGGGCGTCGCGGCGATCGTGCTGTACGCGCGCGACTCCGACGGGCGGCCGGTGTGGAGGCGGCCGTCGTGCACGGGGCGCAACGTCGTCGCTCGTCCTCCGGCTGCGGAGGGGCCGTCTCTGGTCGTCGTCGCGCCGCTGGTGTCGCGCCCGCCTCGCTTCGGCGAGCGGGCGGCCCGAGCCCTCGTCGTGCCGTTGCAGACGCTCATGGTCGCGATCCCGGCAGCCGGTGCGGCGGCGTGGATCGCCGAGGTCGAAGCCGAGCTTCCTGGTTTCGTCCCCCCTGCCGGCGCCGCGGTCGCGGTGGCGGTCGCCGTGCTCGGGCTGACCTTGCACCGGCCCGCGCCGCCGGTCGCGCCGGAGACGAACGCGCCGCTCGAAGTCCTGCTCGGACTCGCGCGCGGGTCGACCGGGAGGCCCGTCTGGTTCGTGGCGACGGGCGCACCCGACGCGGGAACGGCCGGGATCGAGGCTCTCCTCCGCGCGCGCGAGAAGGAGGTCGCGGGCGCGGTGTGGCTGAACCTCGCCGCGTCGCCGTCGGGCGTCGTGGCGGTCTCCGAGGAGGGGGCGTGGCGGGAACGCCGGGCCGACCGCCGGTTGATGGGAGCGGCGGAGGAGGCGGGGGCCGAGGTGCGGCCGTACCGCGCGGCCCCCACGAGCGCGACCCCGCTGCTCGCGCGCCGCCGGCGCGCGCTGACGTTGATGGTTGCGGACGACGCCGAGGGAGAGCGGATCGCGGAGTCGGTCGCTGCCGGAGTCCTCGGCTTAGCCGCCGGGGGTACGCTCGAAGCCGACGCCGGCGAGTGACGAGGAGGACGCGAGTGGCACGGGTCGCAGAGCCCGACCGGCTCCAGTCGTTCAACCCCCGGACGGGGGAGGTCATGCGCACGATCGACGCGACGCGGGTCGCGGAGGTGGCCGAGGTCGTCGCGCGGGCCCGGAAGGTGGCTCCGGAATGGGCCGCGATCCCTCCGCAGGGGCGGGCGCGCATCATGCGCGAGGTCCGTTTCCGGATCGGCCGGAAGATCGACGAGATCGTCGACGCGGTGTCGTCCGAGTGCGGCAAGCCCGCCGTTGAGGCCCTAGCGCACGACACCACGCCCCTTCCGATCATGCTGGCCTACCTCGAACACATCACGCCGAAGGCACTGAGGCCCGACCGTCCGGGGCGGTTCATCGGCCCCCTCACCGGGACCGGAGGCCGCGTCGATTGGCGGCCCTACGGCGTCGTCGGCGCGATCACGCCCTGGAACTACCCAATGCTCAACTCGTTCGCGGCGTTCGCTCCCGCGCTTTTCGCCGGCAACACCGTCGTGATCAAGCCGTCGGAGGTGACGCCGCAGTGCGGCGAGGTGCTGCGCGACCTGCTCGAGCCGCTCCCTCCCGGCGTCGCCACCGTCGTACAGGGGGGCCGCGACGTCGGGGCCGCGCTCGTCGACGCGCCGTGCGACAAGATCTCGTTCATCGGCTCGCCGCCGACCGGCCGGAAGATCTGCGAGGCCGCGGCGAAGCACCTGACTCCCGTCGTGATGGAGCTCGGAGGCAAGGACGCCGCGATCGTGTGCGGCGACGCGGACATCGAGAAGACGACCTCGGGGCTCGTGTGGGCGTCGTTCTTCAACGCGGGCCAGACGTGCGCGTCGGTCGAGCGCGTCTACGTCGTCGACGCGGTCGCCGACGAGTTCAAGACGAGGTTCCTCGACAAGCTGTCGCAGGTGCGGCCGCGCACCGACGTCGGGCCGCTCACGTTCAAGCCCCAGCTCGAGATCGTGCAGAGGCACGTCGCCGACGCGGTGGAGAAGGGCGCGACCGTGCTGTCGGGAGGGAGAGCCGGCGCGAACGAGAACGGATCGCTGTGGTTCGAGCCGACCGTGCTCGAGAACGTGACCACGGACATGGATGTCGTGCGGCACGAGACGTTCGGGCCCGTCGTGACCATCACGCGCGTGCGCGACGAGGACGAGGCGGTGCGCCGCGCCAACGAGGAGTCGGTCAACCTCACCGCGTCGATATGGAGCCAGAGCCGCAGACGCGCCGAGGCGCTGGCCGCGGGCCTGCAGGCCGGGACGATCACGACGAACTTCCACGGTGAGTCGCTCGCGTACCCGTGGTCGCCATGGGGCGGCGCGGGGGAGTCGGGCTTCGGGAGGCTCAGCGGCCACTACGGGATCCGCGAGTTCGTGATGCCGGTGAACGTGCAGCGCAGCACGATGCCGTGGCTTCCGCGGCTGTGGTGGTACCCGTACACCGACAACACGATCAAGTCGGTGCGATCGATAACCGAGCTGATGGCGTCGCCGGGCCTGGGTGCGAAGACGAAGGCGCTGGGGAGCCTGACCGTAGCCGCGGTGAAGACGTTCCGGGAGAAGCTGTAGCGACGAGCCTTCCGCGGGAGCGGGTCTGGCTGGGGCTCCTGGGTCTGGTTGCGGTCGCGACGGCGGCCTGGCTGTGGCTCCCGCAGCTCGCGTCTTCTCTATGGCTGGACGAAACCGGCACCGTGTGGCTGACGGAGGGATCCCTCGCCGACACCGTCTCGCGCTCGCTGCACTACCAGGGCGGCTCCCCGCTCTTCTTGATCGTCGAATGGGTCGTACGGCGAGTGGCGGGCCTCGAAGAGGTCGCCCTGCGGCTTCCCTCGGTGGCGGGTATGGCCGCGGCCGCGTGTTTCGTCTACGCGCTGGGCGCGAGATTGTGCGATCGGTGGGCCGGGGCCCTGGCCGCCGGCTTCTTCGTGTGTCTCCCGTCGATCGCCTTCGCCGCCTCGGATGCTCGCCCCTACGCGATGGCGCTCGCTGCTCTGACCGGGAGCGCGCTCGCCCTGGTCAGGTGGATGGACTCGAGACGGCTACGGGACGGCGCGGTCTACGCGGCGGCGGTGGGCGCGACGGCCCTGCTGCACTACCTGTTACTGATCGCGCTGGCAGCTCAACTCGTCTTCGTCGTCTACCGGATCCGGTCCGGCTACCGGATCGGCGCCCGCACGGCCGTCCCGGTCGCGGGCTTGCTCGTGCTCTTCCTGCTTCCGGCGATCCCGACCTTCTTCCGCGTGCTCGGTGATCGCGGGCTGTTGTCCAACCCGTTTCCGAGCTCGGTCGCAGACATCGTGACGTTCCTGGCCCCGTCCTCGCTCCTCTATCCGGTGGCGCTCGTGGTCGCGGTCGCGGCGTTCGTCGCGGGGACGACGCCCACGCCGAGCGCGTACTCCCGCGGCGCCGTGCCCTTCTTCGTCGCCTGGGCCGCATTGCCGGTGGTGGTGCTGTACGAAGTCTCGGCCCGGACCGGCACGAACGTCTTCGTGCCTCGCTACGCGTTGATGGCCGTTCCCGGCATTGCGCTGCTCGCCGGCGCGGGCCTCCGCCGGCTGCGTCACGAGGTCGTCCAGGTCGCCGTCCTGGGACTGGCGTGCGTCCTGGCGATCCGCTACTTCCCCACGACCACGCACACGGACGAGGACTGGAGCGCGGCGGCCGCCGCCGAGCGCGACCTGGTGGACGATGCCTCCACGCCCGTGCTCGTCTTGACGGGGTTCATCGAAGCGAGCAGTCTCGAGTGGCTGACCGATCCCGAGCGAGCGGACTACCTGAACGCGCCCGCGGCGATGTACGCCATGGAGGGACGCCTGTTTCCCGCACCGTTCTCGCTGGACGAGACCGGGACCGCGTACATGGATCGGGTGGCGCGTGAGGAGCTTCTTCAGGCTGAAGAGTTCGTCCTCGTCACGAGGGCCGGCGATCCCGTCAAGCCCTGGCTCGACCCCCTGGCGGCCGAAGCGGGGTACACGACCACGTTCTCGGGTGTCTTCGGGAGCGTGCTCGTCTACGAGTTCACGCGGTCGGGAGACTCCAGCTCGAATACCTGAGTCTCTATCCCCGACAGCGCCTTTCCCACGAGTGTCTCCACGTCCAGCTCGGCCTCCGCCCCCGCGGCCTGGTCGGGATGCGTCTTCGTCGCCGGCGAGCGCGGCTCGAACAGCACGCAGCAGTCCTGGTGCTTGCGCGTCGAGATCTCGTAGGTTCCGATCCGGATCGCGAGGTCGACGATCTCCTGCTTGTCCATCCCGATCAGCGGCCGCAGTACCTCCATCCCCGGCACCGCCGCGTCGACCGTTCGCAGGTTCTCGATCGTCTGCGACGCGACCTGGCCGAGCGAGTCGCCGGTGACCAGCGCCTGCGCCTCGAGGTCCGCGGCGAGGCGCGCCGCGATCCGCATCATCATCCGCCGGTAGAGCACGACGCGCAGGCTCGCCGGAGCGTGCGTGACGATCTCGCGCTGCAGGTCCGCCAGCGGGACGAGGTGGAGCACGGCCCTCATCTGGTAGCGCGCGAGGACCTGGGCGAGCTCCGCCGCCTGACGCACCGACGACGGGTCCGTGAACGGCTGCCCGTGGAAGTGCACGAGGTCGACGGTCGCGCCCCGCAAGCCCATGCGCCACGCGGCGACCGGGGAGTCGATGCCGCCCGAGAGCAGCGCCAGCATGCGGCCCGACGTCCCGGCGGGCAGGCCCCCAGGCCCCCGCAGCCGCTTCCGGTAGACGATCCCGGCCCCGGCGAACAGCTCGATCCACGCCGTGGCCTCGCCGTTGCGCAGGTCGACGCGCGCGCCCGTCGCGTCCTTGATCCGGGCGCCGACGACCTCCTGGATCTCCTTCGACTTGTGGGTGCAGGTCGAGTGCGTGCGCCGCGACCTCACCCGGAAGGACTCGAACGGCTCCGCGAGCATCAGCTCGAGCGCGGCGTCTCCGATCGCTTCGAGCTCCGGCTCCACACGGCGTCCCGCGCCGACGTAGGCGACGCCGAACACCCGCGCCGCGCGCTCGGCCGCGAGCTCGACCCGCGCGCCGGGCTCGAAGTCGACGACGATCCGCCCGAAGCCGCGCCGCAGCTTCGAGTAGCCCGTCCCGCGCAGCGCGCGCTTGAGATTCTGCGCGAGCGTGCGCTCGAAGAAGTCGCGGTTGCGGCCCTTGAGACCGAGCTCGTGATAGTGGACGACCAGCGCGTCGAGCACGCGGCGCCTCCTAGACCGTCTCTTCGTCGAACCCCAGGGAGAACAACGACTCGACGTCGTGGCGGGAGAACACCTTGAACGCGACCAGCGTCTGCGTGCGTTCCACGCCGGGGACGCGCAGGATGCCCTCGGTGACGACCGCCGCCAGCTCCTCGTGGTGCCTGACGCGCACCATGATCACGAGGTCGTAGTCGCCCGCGACCGAATAGACCTCGCTGACCTCGGGAAGGTCGGCGATCGCCTGCGCGGTCTCGGGGATCTGGTGCACGTCGCAAACCGCGAGAACGACGGTGTTGACCATCGGAAGTCGGCTAGATCGTGACCATGTCGCGCAGCTTGCCGGGCGTGCTCGGGTGGCGAAGCTTGGAGAGCGCCTTCGCCTCGATCTGGCGGATGCGCTCGCGCGTCAGGTTGAACTCCTTGCCGACCTCTTCGAGCGTGCGCGGCTCGCCGGTCACGAGGCCGAAGCGCAGCGCGAGCACCTTGCGCTCGCGGTCCGACAGCGAGCCCAGCATGTCCCACAG
>JALZEG010000255.1 GCA_030862185.1 Actinomycetota bacterium | reverse complement strand
GGGTCGGAGCGCCGCGCCTCCGACGGCAGCGGGTCGAGCACCTCGCCGCCGCCGAGCGTCAGCACGCGGCCCGCGTCGCGGATCACGAAACGGTCGCCGCGCACGAGCGGCAGCGCGTGCGCGAGGTGGAGCTGCGCGAACGCGCTCTCGCCGGGCCGTACCTTCGCCGAGCCCAGCAGCTTCAGACGGGCCGGCGACTCGGCCGAACCCGCGTACAGGAGGTGCGCGCCCTTCTCCGTCAGGGCGACGTCGCTGCCGGTGACCGCCGCCGGTAGCACCCGCAGCGTCACGTCGATGCGTTGCGTCGCGCGCCACCGTCCCGGCGCGACCACGGCGTCGCCGCGTTCGGCTCCCCCGCGCTCGAGCCCCGCCAGGTTCAGGGCGACGCGATTCCCCGGCCCCGCGTCGGCCACCTCTTTCTTGTGCGTCTGGATCGTGCGGATGCGCGCGCGCCGCCCCTCGGGCGCGATCTCGACCTCGTCCCCCGTGCTCAGTCCCCCGCGCATCAGCGTCCCGGTGACGACGGTGCCGGCCCCGGCGATCGTGAAGACGCGGTCGACCCACAGGCGCGGCGCGCCCGCGTCGGGAGGCGGAGGCGCGGACGCGATCGCGGCGTCCAGCTCCGCGACGAGCTCCTCCAGACCGTCGCCCGTCGTCCCCGAGCACGGCACCACCTCGCTGCCGGCGAGCGTCGTGCCGGCGAGGCGCTCCTCGACCTCGGCAGCCGCGAGCGCCAGCGTCTCCTCGTCGACGGCGTCGGCCTTGGTGAGCGCCACGACCCCGGAGGAGACGCCGAGCACGTCGAGGATCGCGAGGTGCTCGGCCGACTGGGGCATCCAGCCCTCGTTCGCCGCGACGACGAAGAGGCACACCGTGATCCCGCCCGCGCCGGCGAGCATGTTCCGGACGAAGCGCTCGTGTCCGGGCACGTCGACGACGCCGACCTCGCGACCCGAGGGTAGGCCCAGCCACGCGAACCCGAGGTCGATCGTGAGGCCGCGCCGCTTCTCCTCGGCGAACCTGTCCGGGTCGATCCCGGTGAGCCGCCGGACGAGGGTGGACTTCCCGTGGTCCACGTGGCCCGCGGTCCCGATGACCTGCATGCCCGGACGATACGCGGGTAAGGACTCAGGGCACGACCATCCCCGAAAGGAACGGACCCATGGAGACGCTCGTACGACCGCGCGCACACGTCCCCGCGCGCCCACAACCGAAGGAGCCGCTCCCGGACCCGGTGCCGCCCCCCGAGCCGAAGCCCGCGCCGCGGGGGCCGGGGCCCGCTCCGAGCACGGAGCCGGTTCCCGAGCCAGACCTCGATCGCGACGACGCCGACACGACCCGTTGAGCGAGTCCCTCGCCGCGATCGTCGACATAGACGGCACGCTCGTCGACACGAACTACCACCACGCGGTCGCGTGGTACCGGGCCTTCAGGGCCTACGACGTCGTGGTGCCGGTGTGGCGCATCCACAGGCACGTCGGGATGGGAGGCGACCATCTCGTCGCGGTGCTCACCGACGAAGCGACCGAAGAGCGCCTCGGCGACGACGTGCGCGCGGCGGAGAAGAAGCTGTACGCGGAGCTGATCGACGAGGTCGCGCCGACGGCCGGCGCCGCCCAGCTCGTGTCCGACCTCAAGGAGCGCGGGCACCCGGTCGTGCTGGCTTCCTCGGCCAAGGAGGAGGAGGTCGGCCACTACCTCGACCTGCTGCAAGTGCGCGACGTCGTCGACGGATGGACGACCTCTGCCGACGTCGAGGCGACGAAGCCGAAGCCCGACCTGGTCGCCGCGGCCGTCGCGAAGTCGGGCACGGAACGCGCGGTGATGGTGGGCGACTCGATCTGGGACTGCGAGGCCGCGACGCGCGCGGGTCTCCAGACGATCGGCGTCCTCACCGGGGGCTTCGCGCGCGCGGAGCTCGAGGAGCGCGGGGCGGTCGCGGTGTTCGAGTCGGTCGAGGAGCTGCGCAACCACCTGGACGAGACACCACTGAGATAGAGAAAGGACGTGGCCGGCGTGTCGCACCACGAGAGGAAGATCGTCAAGCTGTTGAGCGAGGCCCACGCGAACGAGCTCGCGCTGGTCCAGACGCTCGAGGCCCACAAGCGCATCGCGCCGGAGGGCCCGTACCGCGATCGGATCGGCGCGCACGTCGACGAGACGCGCAACCACGCGGAGCGCGTGCAGCGCCGCCTCGACCAGCTCGGGGCGACGAGGAACCCCGTCGAAGCGGGCGTCGCGCTCGTCCACACCGTGATCCAGAACACCCTCACGATGGCGAAGGCGCCGGTCGACATGGTGCGCGGTGCCTTCAACGCGGAGGAGAAGGCGCTGAAGAACGCGCGCGACGAGATCGTGACGGAGGCGCTGGAGATCGCGCAGTACGAGTCGCTCGAGCACATGGCCCGCGCGGTCGGCGACGAGCCCACCGCACGCCTGGCCTCGGAGATCCGTGCCGAGGAGGAGACGATGCTGTCCGATCTCCGCGCGCAGATCCCGGCCCTCGTCGCCGGCGCGGTCCGGGCCGCGGTCCCCGCGGAGGAGATCGTGCTCGACGCGGTCGTGCCGTGGCCGGGCTACGACGAGATGACGGTCGACGAGATCAAGGAGCGCGTGGCGGCGAACCCCGACCTCGCCGGCGCGGTCGAAGCGTACGAGCGGGCGCACAAGAACCGCGTGTCGATCACCTGAGCTTTCTCACGTCGTTTCGTCCCGCATTCCGGGACAAAACGACATGGGATCGTGGATGGCCGCGGACTAGTTCTTTAGGACCAGGCGCGGCCTGCCGATAGAGGGAGCGGAGGCACCGCCTCCACGAAAGGGCAAACCCGTCGCAAGGCGGGGGCGCAAAGCCAGGGGCCTCCCTGCGACCTGCGGGGAGGCGGCCCAGCCGTCGAATGGAGGAGGTCGTTTCGTGCACCGTCTGTCCGCCCGAACCCTGACCGTCGTGTCTCTCGCCGGCCTGCTGGCCGCGGCGTCGCTTCCCGCACAGGCGAAGTCGTCCCGGCCCAAGCAGCACCGGGGCAAGAAGGCCCTCGGCGAGGTCGTCTCCTTCGACGAGGCGACGATGACGCTGACCGTCGACCTTCACGGCGACGAGGACTTCACCGGCGCGGTCGACCCCGACGTCCAGGTGAAGCTCGACCATCGCGGGTGGGCGAAGCGCCGCGGCGGGCACGGCAACCCGACCGAGGGGTCGACGGACGACCTCCTGCCGGGCACGCCGGTCCTGCGCATGAAGGTCGAGGACGACCTCGTCACGAAGATCCGCATCCGCCCCCTGCCGGACGAGCCCCCGCTGCCTCCCGCCGAGGGTGACGACGCCGAAGGCGACGAGACGCCCGACGATCCCACCGACGATTCCGACAGCAACCCGGACGACGAGAGCGACGGGGACACGGAGGACGCACTCCCTCCCCTGCCGGCGCCCCAGCCGTAGCGTCATCCCCCCGTGGCTTGGAGTCCGGGCAAATAGAAAGGAGCGGCCGTCGCCCCCGGCCGCTCCTTTCGTTTTCCCCCGTTCGTGCGCCCGCTGGCGTCGAGAGGACTCCTCTACTATCCGGCCATGGAAGCCGGACCTTCAGGGGAAGTTGCGCCTGTCGATACCGTATCGATTGACTTGCCGGATCTCGCGACGGTCCGCAAGGGATTGGCGTCCGTGCTCGGTCACGACGCCAACGACTTCGAAATCGTGGAGCGCTCGGTATCCGTCCTGGCGAGCACGTACGTGAACGAAGTCGTCCGCTGCCGGCGCCGCGACGGCTTCGAGTTCCGTTTGTTCTGCAAGTATTCGGGCGGCCGCGGCGACAATGCATACGGCCACCGGGGAAGTGTCGGATACGAAGGTCTCGTGTACGGGGCCGTATTGCGAGGCCTTCCCGTGACGACGCCTCGATTCATGGGGACGTACCGCCTCGGCGACAGCGGGGACACCTGCCTGGTGCTCGAGCACCTCGAGGGCGTCACCCCGCTCACCTGGCGCAAGGATGTGGGCTCGTTCGAGCGCGCCGCGCGGTGGATCGCCGAGTTCCATTCATTGAACGAGGCGCGGGTCGATGATCCGAACTTCTCGTTCCTACGTTCTTACGACGAGGTCTATTACCTCGGGTGGGTCGGGAGGACGCGCCTCTATTCCTCTTCGCTCCGGCATCGCTATCCGTGGTTGGAACCCCTCTGTGGGCGGACCCCCTCGACGTTCCGTCTCCTGCTCGAAGGGCCGCAGACGATCGTCCACGGCGAGTTCTACGGCAAGAACGTCGTGGCAGCCGACGACACCGTATGGCCGGTCGACTGGGAGAGCGCCGCTCGCGCGGCCGGCGAGATCGATCTCGCCTCGCTTACCGAGCGATGGCCGGAGGACGTCGTCCTGCGCTGCGAGCGGGCTTACCGCGAGACCAAGTGGCCCGGAGGAGCTCCCGCCGAGCATTCGAAGCGCCTCGATGTCGCGCGGCTGTACCTCGCCTTGCGATGGTTGGGGGATCGAGCGGAATGGACCCGAAGCTCCGAGGCGACGCATCGATTCGAGGAGCTGCGAAGCCTTGGGGAACGGCTGGGGGTCATCTAGCTAGAGAACGAGTCGAGGACTTCCGCCTGCTCATTTCCCACGGCCGGCGAGGCTCGTTCCCCACTCGATGCAGAAGAGGTACTTGCGCGGATGGACGAGCGACAGTGGCGCAGGACCCGTGAGGTCGCGTTCGGATCGAAGCCGTGGATTTGCATCGAGCACGTCTTCACGCGCGTACACGAGCAGGTTCTGCGCGTACCACCATTCAACGGAATCGTCGGCCCAGATCTTTCGTCGCAGGCAGTCCACGGGGAGGAAGCCGTGGCGGGCGAAGAGGCTTGCCCAATAGGAGGGCCACTGCTCGTTCAGATGATTCGTTCCTCCCTGGAACGGGATTGCAGCCGAGAAGAGGACGACCGGTGCGAGTCGCACGAGGCTCGCGACGAATCCCGCGGAGCTTTCGGCCGGCAGGTGCTCCGCCACTTCGAGCGAGAGCGCCAAATCGTATTCGCGGCCGAGCTCGAACGGTTGCGTGAGGTCACGCCGTTCGAAGCACGAAGTCGAGATCCTCAGCTCGTGTGGCTCTGGATCGACGCCGTCGATCGCGAGCACGTCGTGGATCCCATGGTCGACGAAAACGCTGAGCCAGCTCCCGAGGCCCGCGCCTACGTCCACGACGGACCGCGTCGGGACGAGGTCGAGAACGAGCGGCACGATCGTCTCGGCCGATCGCCTCGAGCCGGGATCCAGCTCTCTGTAGTAGTCGTTCGCGTAGGGTTCCATCGTGTCAGGGACTCGCCGCGAAACCGGAGAGCGCGCGTAGATGGGCAGAAAACGGCTGCGTCACTTGTGGCGCGAACCTGGTGTCGCGGCGCGGAGCGTGCGGCTCAGCTTCGCCTACGACCGTTCGCAGGTGCGCGAGCTTCCGATCGTCGCATCGTGGTCTACCGAGTTTCGGCGCGCGCGCGATGCAGAGGTCTTGCTCGGAGGTCAACTGTTCGTGGGGTATTGGCCGGGCACCCGCGACGGCGGAGGCTTGGGTCCGGCGTCCACCGGGCGCGGGGTTCTCTCGCTGGGACGACGGAGCAAGTTCTCCACCGGGGGCTGGGTGATCCTCGGGCGAGGGGTCGAGGTCGTCGTCGGTGACGACGCGGCGCTCAGCATCGGGTCGGGTACGTACGTCACGGCCGATTCGCGATTGCTCTGCAAGCAGCGGATCGAGATCGGTTCCGACTGCGCGATCGCGTTCGGAGTGCTCGTCATGGACACGGACCTCCACAAGGTCGTCGTGGATGGAGAACCCAGAGCGGAGTCGGCGCCGGTCGAGATCGGCAACCACGTGTGGATCGGTGCGGGCGCGACGATCCTGAAGGGCACGCGGATCGGCGACGGCGCTGTTGTCGGAGCGGGATCCGTCGTGGCGGGTGACGTCCCTCCTGCGACGCTCGTCGCGGGGTCTCCCGCCAGGGTGAGGCGAGAGCGGGTCGAGTGGTGGTAGGCGCGTCACCGGCGTCCACCACCAGAGCCGGAAGTAGTCGGTGAGATCTCGACGGCGGCCGCGCGTTCCAGAAGGTCGGTGAGGACCTTGTCGGCGTCGAAGTACTCCTCGGCGATCTCGCGTGCGGCGCGGCTGTGGTGCTCGTAGCGTGCGCCGACGTAGCGCAGTCCCTCGACGGCCTCCGCCGGGTTGCGGAACGAGAGGACTCCCGAATCCCTTTGCAGCCACTGCGAGAATCCCGTCTCCTGCACGACGGCGGGACGTCCGCTGGCGAGGTAGGCGGCCGTCCTCTCGCTGAACCACCCGCTGTTGCTCACCACGTAGCCGTGCTTGGCGACGGTGAACTCACCCTTCGAGCGTCTGATGTAGTCGCGGTAATCGTCTGGTTCGCGCGCCACCTCCAGCGGGTCCGCGAGGCCCCAGCCCCCGGCGAGCAGCTCGGCACGCGGGGCGCTCGGGCCGGTGACCGCAAGCTCGAGCGACTCGGGTGCGACACGCGGGAGCGACGCGTAAGGCGCGAACGAATCCGATTTCATTCCGTAGCGCACGCCGTCGTGCTCACGGGTGGGATAGCTGTCCCACTGCATGACGGTCGTGAACGCAGCTCGAACGGAGCCTCTCGGAGCATCCCAGATATCGAGGCACACCGGCTGTCGTGTGGGAGACCACGCAAGACCGTCGTCCGGGATGGTGCATCCGGCGCGCCGGACGTTCTCGCCGAACGACATGAAGTGCGTATGGGCTGCCGCCAGCTCCATCGCCGCGGGGTCGGTCAGGTGCCTGATCTGAGTGAAGACCGGATCCGTGTCCACGAGGATCCTTACCGCCGGAGCCATGGACCAGTCGCGGAGCGGGTTGACGCCACCTAGGTTCAATACGACGTCCGCCGAGGCGCACGTCGCTGCCGCATCGTCGGCGCGGGGACCGAGCCAGCACGAGCGGTGGGCGTCGTAGTACGCCCACCGCTCGCGAAGCCCGAGGGCGGCGAATGCTCTATCGGCGAAAGCGAGACCGAAGGTCGGATCGGCGTCGGTGACGTGGCGCGACGGGTCGTAGCAGCACCAGGGCGAATCCGTGCTGTCCTCGACGAAGAGCACGTCGGCGCCGAGGCGGGATAGCCCGAGCGCGTACTGCAGGTGGTGCCACGCCAGGCCGCCAAGCGGGCCCCTCACGATGTAGCCGAGCAGGACTACGCGCAGATTCACGGCCGACCGCCGGGAACGGTTGCCGCGGGCGTCACGCGGAGGGCTTCTTCGACGAGCTCGGCCAGGACTTTGTCGGAATCGAACAGCGACTCTGCCAGCGGACGCGCGGCGGATGCGTGAAGGGAGTAGTCGGCCGTCACCTCCTCGACCGCCGCCGCGGCCTCCGATGGCGTTCGGAAGGCGAGGATTCCGGTACCGACCGGAAGGACGCAGCCGAAGCCGGTGTCCTGCACGACGACGGGTCGGCCCGCTGCGAGATAGCACGCCGAACGGCAACTGAACCAACCGGACCGGCCGACGACGTAACCGTTCTTTGCAACGCTCCATTCACCGGCCGACGATTCGACGAACCGCCGGTAGGACGTGAGCTCGCTACAGGCGCGGCGGGCGTCGAAGACCCGCCAGCCCCTCCGGGCAAGAGCCCCGGCCGATGATTCGGCATCCCGCGCCGGCACCGACTCCCAGTTCGCGTGATGAGTCGGGTTCATCGCGATCCCGAGGGTCGCCTGCGGAACCAGCTTCGGAAGGTCCAGGAACCGCGACAGCTCCACGTTCTTCTGTCCGTACGTGCGTCCCGCGTGGACCAGCGGAGGGTAGCTCGTCCAGCTCATGATGGTCGTCAGAGCGCGGCCGTGCGACTCCCGCGGACGCCATTCCGACAGGAGCACGGGTTGCCGAGTCGGAAGCCATGTGTGTCCTGTGGCTCGTAGATCCTCCGGAAGAGTCTCGCCGAACGTGAAGTGGACGTGATGGGAATCCACGCGCCGTCTGAAAGCAGTTGCGTTCTCGCCGTCGTCCGGCATCGGCTCGTCTGCGTTCGCAAGAAGTCGAATCTGCGTGAAGACAGGATCGCTGTCGACGTAGGCACGGCAGGTGACGTTCTCGTACCTTTCGGGCCACTCCAGCGTTCCCGAGACGTTCAGCAGGAGATCTGCACTGTCGAGAACGTGCTTCCTGCGCGAGTCGGGTAGGCCGTGCCAGGATCCGTCGATCGGAAACCGGTACGCCCATCGCTCTCCCAGACCGAACCGGTCCATCACTCGGGCAAGGTGCAGCACGTTCGGTCGGCAGTCGCGGGCTACCCAATCGTTTCCGGTAGGGCCGCCGTCGGTGTTGTACGGCCATTCTCCGGAGTCTTCGAAGTAATAGACGTCGTGGCCCAGGCGATCGAGACCTGCGGCGTACTGCACGTAATCCCACGCGACTCCCCCGAGGTGGGGGTGCTGCGCGATCAAGCCGGTCACGACGATTCGGAGGCGCGAGCTCACGATGCCCCCTTCTTCCGGGTCCGCGCCGTCGCCGTCTTCCCGCTCGTCTTCTGGCGCGTGGTCTTGGCGCCGGCCTTCACGCGCGTCGCCTTCTTCGGGCCGCGCGACCCGTTCTGGCGCAGGAGATCGACGGTGTTCCCGGCCGCGATCTGCTCGAGGATCTTCGACGTCCCGCCGGTCAGGTGCGTGACCCTCCCACCCTCGACGTGGAGCACCTCGTCACAGTCGTCGAGTGTGCTGAGCCGGTGGGCGATCATGAAGGTCGTCCGACCCTTCATCAGTCGGCCCATCGCTTCGATGATGAGACCCTCCGTCTCATGGTCGACGGAGCTGGTCGGCTCGTCGAGGATCAGGATCGGAGCGTCGTGAAGGAACGCTCGAGCGAGCGAGACCCTCTGCCGCTCGCCTCCGGACAGCAGCATCCCTCGCTCGCCGACCTCGGTGTCGTACCCGTTCGGGAGCGAGGAGATGAAATCGTGCACGTTGGCAGCTTTGGCGGCGGTCTCGATCTCGACCTGCGTCGCCTCAGTGCGGCCGTAGGAGATGTTCTCGCCGATGGTGGCGGAAAAGAGGACTGCGTCTTGAAGCACGATGGAGAACTGCTTTCGAAGGTCGCGTAGCCGATAGTCCCGGAGGTCGGTCCCGTCGAGCAGGATCCTGCCCTCAGTCGGGTCGAAGAACCGGCACGCGAGGTTCACGAGCGTCGTCTTGCCGGAGCCGGTTGCGCCGACAATGCCCACCGCGGACCCTGCACCGAGCTTGAACGTCACGTCGTCCAGGACGCGGGTCTCGCCGTCGTAGGAGAAACCAACGTGGTCGAAGGCGATCTCTCCCCTCGCGGATTCGATCGGGATCGCGTCGTCCCGGTCCTGCACGTCGGGAAGCTCGTCGAGGAGAGCGAAGGCGCGGTCGGCACTGGCGAGGGCGGACTGCAGGCGTGCGATCTTCTGGCTGATCGTCTGGAGGGGGGCGTAAAGCTGAGTCAGGTAACCCATCACGAGGAGCAGGTCGCCCAAGGTCAATGCGCCCGACTGGACCCGCCGCGTCCCCACGAAGAGGAGAAGGGCCATCCCTGCTGCCAGGATCAGGCCGACCTTCAGGCCGAAAATGGCCTCCGACTTCACCACCCGAAGCTGAGCGCCGACGCTCTCCTCGCAATAGCCGACGAACCGCACCGCGTGGCGCTTTTCCTGCCCGAACGCTTTCACTACCCGCAGCGCTCCCAACGTCTCCTGCACGACGCCACCGGCCCGGCTCTGCAACTCTTTCGATCTGGCCCAGTCCGTGCGGGCGTTGTCGCCGTAGGCGCGGATCATGAGAAAGAGCGCCGGCGCGACGATGAAGGCGACAACCGCGAGTCGCCAGTCGATCCTGGCGGTCACGTAGACCATCCCCAGAACGGTTGCGACGGACCCGATGATGGGGATCAAGCCCAACACGATCGCGTTCGGGACCTCGCGGGCGTCGTATTGGATCCTGTACAAGGAGTCGCCCGTCCCCCTAGTGTCGTGATAGACGAGCGACAGCTTTTGGACGTGCGCGAACAGCTGCGACTGGAATCGCAGGACTATTCGCTCCGCGACATGGAACTGCAGCCAAAACGCCGCCGCCGCCTGCACACCCGTGAGCAACGCTATGCCCAACGTCAGAACCGCGATCGCCGCGATGAGGGAGAGCTCTGACGCCTCCCCTCCCCCGGGGATCAATCCCAGGAGGATGTCCGGCACGGGTTTGGAACCGATGACGTTGTCGACGGCGATCTTCAGCGGCAGGGGCGTCAATAACGCGATCGGCGTCGCCAGCAACGACAGGAGGACGATCCCGCACATGTGCAGCCGATAGGGCCTGGTCTGCCGGAGGAGTCGTGCGTAGAGCGCCAGATCGCGGGTGGGTCTCGGACGGTGCCGACGTTCGACCCCCCTGTCCCGCGGATGCGGGGGGGTAGCCCAGTTCCAGCCCATGTCAGTCCAGTCTGCGGGCGGCTGTCGAGGTGACTCCGAGCGCGGTCCCGGTCTCGATGACGGACCTGAAGACCATAGCTGCCGCCAGCGATCCTAGGACTACTCCGGCCGGCCAGCCCCCGTCGACGAAGGCGGCGGCCGCGGCCGCCATCAAGCTCACGATCGTGATGGGAACGAGTCGTCCGAGCTTGGGCCAGGAGCGGATACGGACGAGTTGGGCGCCGCCGCCATGGTCCTCGACCGACATCAGGATTCGGCCCCCGCCCATGGGCCCTCCGCGCACCTCGAGGTCCCAAACATCGAAGTCTCCGCCGCGGAACACGATGCAACCACGTGCCCGTAGGTGCGCCTCGATGGCGCGCAGACGCTCTACCGGGTCGATCCACGACTCGGTCCACGTCGCCGTCTCACGGCGGCGTGGCCACGCGTAGTCGCGTGCCCTCAGCCGGCGCCAGGGGGCGAGGCCGTACCCGAGACGCCCTCGCAGCCGGGCGATCGGGTGAATGAGATGAAGGAACGTCGTGAGCCCCCGCCGCATCAGGGCAGCCTTATGCCCCCGCCGCCCGTCCGTGACGCAATCCTTCGTCCCACCCTCGATCGCCTGTGCCACGACGACCGCAACCGCGATCGAAAGCAGAGGAACCGCGCCGAGCAGAGGCGACCAAGCCAAGCCAAGAAGGGAGAGACATGCGAGCGCAGCCGTGATCAGCCACCACTCCGGCGTCAGCGGGAGGTGGTGAAGCGTCGACGGTGATTCCTGGTAGAGGAACTGGAACGGTGCCGTCCCCCAGATCCCGTGATAGATGCGGCTCCGTTGGGCGAGCGGCACAGGAGTAGCGCCGTATATCCGGCCGATCCAGTGGACGTGCCCGACGGGGTTGTACTTCTGTGGCCATTTCCCCTCGAGCAGCGCTTCCGCCTTGCCGTACCCCTTCTGCTGTCGCCAATAGGCGCGCACCGAGTTGCGCCGGTGATGCCAAACGACTGCCGCCGGATTGAAGCCGATCTTCCAACCCTCTTCTTGGAGGCGCCAGCAGAAGTCGACGTCGTCGCCGGCGACACCGAACCGCGGATCGAAGCCTCCGATCTTGTCGAATGCCGTCTTTCGGACCGAGAGGTTGCATCCGGGGATGTGCTCGGCTTCGGTGTCCGACAGGAGCACGTGGATCGGACCACCGGGTGCGTTGGCGACGCATTCCGCTATCCGACCGTCGCCTGGAGGCGGGATGTTCGGGCCGCCGACTGCTGCGAAATCGGTGTTCAGATAGGTCGAGGCGAGGTACTGAAGCCAATGCTCGTCGGGCGCGGCGTCGCTGTCCAGGAATGCCACGATGTCGCCCATCGCGGCCTTCGCGCCGGTGTTTCGGGCGCTGCTGAGGCCTCGGTTCTCGGTGGCGATGAGCCTGAAGTCGTAGCGACGGGCAATGTCTGCAGTGTCGTCGGTTGACCCGTCGTCGACCACGATCACCTCGAAACGCGGATAGTCGACCTTCAGGAGCGCGTGGAGACACTCCTCCAGGTGCGGCGCGCTGTTGTAGCAACAGACGACGACCGAGACGAAGGGCCAGTCGATCTCCCGTTCGAATGGAAGCTCCCGGCAGACATCCGCTGCAGCTGCAAGCGCCGGCTTGGGATTTCGCGCTCGGTCCGTCAACCCGAAGGCCCAGTCCTCCACCGCGGCGCCCGCCCGATACCACTCGTCGGTCCAGGAAAACACGAACGCGCCGGCGCACCCTGCCTCGAACGTCGTTCGCAGCTGCCATCGAACGGATGTCGCCTGTTCGTCCTCGCCGTTGCGGAGACTGTCGAGGCCGATCTCACTCATCAATAGGGGGCGATCACCGCAGATGTTGTGGAGCCGGGCGAGGTACGCGGTGAACCGGTCGCGATCTTCGAGGTAGACGTTGAACGAGCAGAGGTCCAGGAACGGCAGCTGGAGGTACTCGGTCGACGGGTAGTTGACGTAGGTCACCAACGCTCCGGGGTCCTCTGCGCGCGCGGCATCGCACAGACGCTCCAGGTAGTCCTCGATCTTCCGCCGGCCTATCCATCTAGCGGTGGGAGCGGGGATCTCGTTGCCGAGGGCGTAGCAGAGGATCGCGGGGTGGCCGGCGACGGCCGCGACCTTTTCGCGCGTGAGCGAAACGACATCCGGCGCGCCCTTCGAGTCGATCAGGTACCCCACGTATTGCTCGGCCGACAGCCCCACCATGACCTTCAGGCCCTCCTCCGAGGCGATGTCCAGGAGAGCCCGTGGGGGCATCGTGTGCGGGATCCTGACGGCGTTGAAGCCCGCCGCCGCCATCTGCGCGAAGTCGCGCCGGATCAGGTCCCGGACGTGATACTCGTTGCCGTGTTCGTCCGGCTCGAACGCGCCATAGGTCGCGCCCCGGACGTACATCTTCTCGCCGCCCGAATACAGGAACTTTCCCCGCACCTCGGGTCGCGCCGCCGGCTCTGCCGACGCCACCCCGACGGTGTCGCTAGTGGCCTCCTCGACCGCATCCGGGCCGCGCGCCGGCGCCGATGTCTTCATAACGCGACCGCCCCTTCCAGACGAGGTTTCGACCCGCGAGGCCGCCCACGCTATGTGTGGGCTTTGCTCCCAGGCTTTTTCCACACACTTCCTGGGAAAACCTTCAAAGCAAGCAAATTTTCGCGCAGACGCTCCGTCGGCGGGAAGCGGCGGCGCCGTCAGCAACGGGTACGTCCGGCAACCTACCCGAGCGCGTCTGCCAGCGCGGCCTCGAACTCCTCGGCCTGCTTCGGCGGGACCGTCCGCAGATCGAGTAGGAGGCGGTCCTCGTCACTCGGACTAAATAGAAAGGAGCGGCCTCCGAGGCCGCTCCTTTCGTTCGGGAGGTTCTTCGCGCCGTCGGGCGCCGTCCTGGTTGCCTAGCCGGTGCCGTTCTCGTTGATCGTCGCGTCGTTCGAGAATTTGCCCGGGATCCCGACGAGCGACCGGTTCCCGACGAACGCGCTGGCGTTCGACCCCGTAGTGCTGAAGTGCGAGAGGTCGCCCTTCACCACGATCGTGTGCACGCCGGAGCCCATGTTCAGCCGAATCCAGTTGAACGCGTTGGCCGTCTTCGTCTCGATGTAGTCCCGGCTGCGGTCGTATCCGTCCTGTGGGTCCTCCGCGTCCTGCACGGACCGGTTGAAGACCCGGTTGCAGAACGTGACCTTGTCGGTGTCGTCGCCCGGAGGCGGCGGGTTCTGCGGCGGGCTGCTCGAGCTGATGACCGGAACGATCTGGCCGTCGACCTCGATCCACACGCGCACGGTTCCCTCGGTTGCCGCGCTCTCCTGGGCGCCCGGCACGCTCGAACCGGCGATGACGTTGTCGGTGATGATCGAGCACTCCATGCTGACCTGCAGGATCATGTCGGTCGGCTTCGAGTTCTTCACAGTCGCCGTCAGCAGCGTCTGGTTGGCTCCCGGCGAGAACCTGACCGTCTTCGAGGCCGCGGCGAAAGGCTTGTCGGCCGGCTGGTGCGTGGCGTCGGCCACGTTGCCGACCTGGTAAGCGACGAACAGCGTTACAGCCAGCAGCAGAGCTACCAGCGGGGTCGACGCCTTCCGCAAGGCTTGTTGCATTCCGTCCTCCTTGGTCTCTGACACCCACCGCTCCACGCGGAAGCGGAGCAAGGGATTTCCCTGCGACGGGAGGAATTCGGGCAAACCAAGCCAAAACCCTCCCTGATCTTCCAGAAATATGGACTTTCTAGAAGGAAAAGGATCGAAACGGTCAAATCAGCCGCCCAGCGCCTCCACGGCGACCTCCACGAGCACGCTGTCGTCCGTGTTCGCCACCGTTCTGAGGTCCAGGACGACGGTGTCCTCCTCAATCCGTGCGATCACGGGCGGCGTCGCGGCGCGGAGCCGCTCGGCCACCGCGTCGGCAGATCTCTCGTCGGCTCGCATCGCCAGTCCCCACGATCTCAGCTCCGCCCCCGGAAGCGATCCACCCCCGAGAAGCGCCCTCGTGGACACCGCCTCGACCTTCGCGGCGGCGCCCCTGCGTTTCAGCGCTTCGCCCACGGCATCCGCGAGGCCCCGCGCGCGGCCCTCCAGCTCCTCGACCGACGTCGACGCCATCGCCCAGATCGGGACGGACCCGGACCGGCCCTCGAGGTGCATCTTCAGCGTCGCCTCGAGGGCGGCGAGAGTCATCTTGTCCACGCGCACGGCGCGCAGGAGGGGGCTCTTGGCCAGCCGCGCGACGAGATCGCGCCGGCCCGCGACGATCCCGGCCTGCGGACCGCCGAGGAGCTTGTCGCCCGAGAACGTCACGAGGTCGGCGCCGTCGACCAGCGCGGCCGCAACGACTGGCTCGTCACGCCACCCCTCGGGTCCGTCCCAGTCGAGCTCCGGCGCGTGGACGAGCCCGGAGCCGAGGTCGTGGACGAAGGGGAGGCCGCGGCCGCGGGCGAGCCGAGCCAGGTCGCGGGCGGCGACCGCCGCGGTGAACCCGACGACGCGGTAGTTCGACGGGTGCACCTTGAGGATCGCCGCGGTCTCGGGGGTGATCGCGCGCTCGTAGTCCGCGAGGTGGGTCCGGTTGGTCGTCCCGATCTCGACGAGGCGCGCGCCCGACACCGACATGATCTCGGGGATGCGGAACTCCCCGCCGATCTCGATCAGCTCGCCGCGGCTGATCAGCACCTCCCGGTCGCGACAGAGCGTGGACAGCACGAGGAGCACGGCGGCCGCGCAGTTGTTGACGACGAGCGCGTCCTCGGCCCCCGTCACCTCCGCGATCAGGGACCGTGCGTGTCCGTACCGCGACCCTCTCCGTCCGGCGAGGAGGTCGTACTCGAGCGACGAGTAGCCGGCGGCGACCTCCGTCACCGCGTCGAGCTGCTCCGGCCCGAGCGGGACGCGTCCGAGGTTCGTGTGAACGAGCACGCCCGTCGCGTTGATCACCGGGACGAGACCGCGCAGCCGGTCCTCCTCCAGCAGCGCGCGGGCGGCCTCCGCCACCGCGGCCGCGTCCGGCGCGTCCTCTCCCGCCGCCACGCGCTCGCGCGC
>JALZEG010000245.1 GCA_030862185.1 Actinomycetota bacterium | reverse complement strand
TCCGGTTCGACCCCGGAAGGGCGACGTCCGTTACCCGTGGCGTAAGTACATCTGCGTATTGGCGGCGGGGCATCCCGGACGAAGGGTAGGAAGATGACTTTCAGGCGCGCCGTGGGGGTGGCGTCCTTCCTCGCTGCGGTGGTCGTCGCGGCGCCGGGCACGTCCGCCGCCTCGCTCCAGTCGACCGACCGCGCCGACGTCCAGAGCGAGTTCCTGGAGGAGCTGCTGCCGGCCCTCGAAGTGCCGATCGGGTGGACCGGCGACGTCGCCACGTGCGATCCGGGGGCGCCGTCACCCGCCGCGCAGGCGGCGACTCTGACGACGCTCAACTACATGCGCGAGCTCGCGGGCGTCGATCCGGTGTCGCTGGACCCGGCGCTGTCGGCGAGGGCCCAGAAGGCCGCGCTCATCATGGACTCGAACGACGACCTCGACCACTTCCCGCCGCAGTCGTGGCGGTGTTGGACGCAAGAAGGAGCGGACGCTGCGGGATCGTCGAACCTCGCGCTCGGGATCTCGGGGGCCGAGGCGATCCTCGGCTACATGCAAGACGACGGCGAGCACAACACCGTCGTCGGCCACCGCCGGTGGATCCTCCGGCCGGAGACCGCCGAGTTCGGCAGCGGATCGACGACCCAGGCGAACGCGCTGTGGGTCTTCGGCGACGACGCGCCGGGGGCGACCGTGCCGCAGTGGATCCCCTGGCCGGTCGCCGGTTACTTCCCCAGCCCCCTCGAGCCGCTCGGGCGGTGGTCGCTCTCCGCATCGGACGACACCGTTTCGTTCGGGGGAGCGACGGTGACGGTCACCGGACCTTCGGGGTCGCCGTTGACCGTGCAGACCTACGCGGAGGAGCAGGGGTTCGCCGACAACACGCTCGTCTGGGAGGTGTCGGACGTCGTCGTCCCCGACGGCGACGACCCGATCACGTACCACGTCGTGGTGAACGGGATCTCCGGTGGGACCTCGCCGTCGCACGAGTACGACGTCCACCTGTTCAGCCCGCCGCTGACGATCGTGACGCCGCCGGTGATCGCGGGGCGCGCGAGGGTCGGCCGCACGCTGAGCGTCGAGTCCGGCGAGTGGACTCCGGACGCCGAGTCGTTCGACTACCAATGGCTGCGCGCCGGCGCGGAGGTCGACGGCGCGACCGGCGCGACCTACCGGCTGACGCGCAAGGACAGGGGCAAGAGGATCAGCGCGCGTGTGACCGCGGAGCGGCCGGCGTACGCGGACGAGACCACGACGACTGCGCCGACGCGCAGGGTGGCGCCGAAGGCTTGACCTAGGTGCGGGAGAACGTGGCGGTCACGGTCCCCGTCGTCCACCCTCCTGCGCTCGTGCCTCCGCCACAGGTGCCGTGCGACATCCACACCGTTATGGGCGTGCCGGGGCGGATGGCGATCGGCTCCGTCGTCGACCCGCAGAACTCCTCGTCGACGTCGTATTCGTGGTCGGGATGCTCGTTCTCGCCCTGGGTGACCCGCGCGGGGGTCGGGAGCCCGGCCTGGTCCTCGATCTGGATGCTCACGAAGCGTTCGTTCGCTCTGGTGCGGAAGGTCACGCCGTTGGAGTGGGAGATGCCCCCCTCGGAGAAGCCCGGGTCGACGTAAGCCGGCTGGTACGTCTGTTCGACCGTCCTGCCGGAGCTTCCCGCGGCAGCCGGGCCCGCGACGAGGCAGATCGTCAGCAGGGTGAACAACGCCCGTCTCATGGGGACCTCCCGATCCGTCGCCTACGTAACCGTCTACGGGCGACCGGCGGATCCGGTAACAGGCGGGGCCGCTAGCGGCGACGGAACGACTCGACCGACAGCGACGCCCGCACGAACTCCTCGCCGAGCGCGCCGAGCAGGCCCTCGGTCTGGCTGGGCTGCTCCCGCAACGCCCGCAGCTTGAGGTCCATCAGCTCGCCGTCCAGGTCGAGGAGGACGTCGAGCTCGCCGCGCGGGCGGAACTCGGGGGTGCCCGGTGCGAACACGTCGAACTCGTTCAGCCGCTCCGCGAAGGGCCGCCAGTCGTCGGGGACCGCGGCCCACATCAGCGTGCTCTCGGCCGCGGCCGCCTCGACCCAGCGGTAGACCGCGAGGTGGTCGGGATGACCGGTCTGACCGTCGGGGCCGAACGTGAGGATCGTGTCGGGCGCGACCTCGGCGACGATCCGCGCCAAGCGGGCCGCGGCCTCCGCGTCGTCAACCTGGTCGCACTCGCCGTCGACGTAGCCGAGCCAGCGGTGCTCCGTCACGCCCAGCACGGCGAGGGCGTTCTCCAGCTCCGTGGCACGAACCGCGGCGATCGTCGCGGACGGCCACCGGTCCTCGTCCTGCGAACCCTTCTCGCCGCGCGTCGCGGTGACGCACACGACGCGCTGCCCGGCGCGGGCGGCGAGGGCCATGATCCCGGCGGAGAGATAGGTCTCGTCGTCGGGGTGCGCCCACACGCCGAGGATCGTCCCGAGCCGCGCGACGTCGAAGCGATTCCCTCCCATGGCGAAGGGAAGGTACTACCAGCGCTCGGGAGGATTCGGCCCCGCCCTGGTGGAAAGGACATCCTCGTGCGATTCCGTGCAGGGACGCTCCGGAGGTCGAAGCGGGTCACGACCGCGGCGCTGGTCGTCGTCGGCATGCTGGTTGCTGCAGCGGGACCCGGCACGGCCGGGCGGGCGCCTCGGCATCCGAATCCCCCGAACGACCCGTTGTTCGAGGCGCAGTGGGGTCTCTCGAACGTAAAGGCACCCGCAGCATGGGCCGAGTCGGACGCGACCGGCCGGGGGATCGAGATCGCGTTCGTCGACGGGGG
>JALZEG010000220.1 GCA_030862185.1 Actinomycetota bacterium | reverse complement strand
CGGCTTCCAGCGGTGCAGCTCGTTGCGAGCCAGCACCATCTTGTGCACCTCGTCCGCGCCGTCGACTATGTGCAGCGTCCGCGCGTGCGCGTACATCGCGGCCAGCGGGAAGTCGTTCGACACCCCGGCCCCCCCGTGGACCTGGATCGCCCGGTCGATCACCCACGTCGCCGTCTCGGCGGCCGCCACCTTGATCGCCGAGATCTCCGTCCGGGCTCGGTCCTTGCCCACCGTGTCCATCATCCAGGCGGCCTTCAGCGTCAGCAGCCGTGCCTGTTCGATCCGGACGCGCGCCTCGGCGATCCAGTCGCGGATCACTCCCTGCTTGCTCAACGGGACCCCGAAAGAGACGCGCGAGTGCGCGCGCCTGCACATCAGCTCGAGGGCCCTCTCCGCCATCCCGACCGCGCGCATGCAGTGGTGGATGCGTCCCGGCCCGAGGCGCGCCTGCCCGATCAGGAACCCGCCTCCTTCCCCACCCAGCAGGTTCGCCACCGGGACGCGAACGTTCTCGAACGAGATCTCGCAGTGGCCGTGCCCCGCGTCGTAGCCGAAGACCGGCAGCGTGCGGACCACGTTCACGCCCGGCGCGTCCATCGGCACGAGGACGAGACTGTGCTGCATATGCTTCTCGGCGTCGGGATGAGACTTGCCGAGGAACAGGCAGACCTTGCAGCGCGGGTCCGCGGCCCCCGACGTCCACCACTTGCGTCCGTCGATCACGTACTCGTCGCCGTCGCGCGTGATCGTGGCGCTGAGGTTCGCCGGGTCGGAGCTCGCGACGTCCGGCTCGGTCATCCCGAAACAGGAGCGGATCGACCCGTCGAGCAACGGCGCGAGCCACCGCTCCTTCTGCTCGTCGGTCCCGAACTCGGCGAGGATCTCCATGTTCCCGGTGTCGGGGGCCGCGCAGTTCGTCGCCTCCGACGCGATCGGGCTGCGGCCCATGATCTCGGCCAGCGGCGCGTAGTCGACGTTCGACAGCTCGAGAGACAGGTTCCACAGCCCCCGGCGGCGCGCCTCGGCCTTCAGCTCCTCCATGACCGGGGGCAGGACGTGCGGATCGTCCTGCGAGAAGACCTGCTCGGCGTAGACGGGCTCGGCCGGGTAGACGTGCTCGTCCATGAACGCGAGGAGCTCGTCCTGGAGCCGGCGCGACCGCTCGCTGTGCTCGAAATCCACCGGCAGAGGCTACTTGCAGGAGTGGCCCGACAAGGGCCGAAATACCCCTTCCATGCGCACTCATCGTTGCCTCGTCGCGGCCGCCGTGGTGGCCGGCCTCCTCTATCCGTCGTCCGCCCTCGCCGCGTCCGCCCCCGACCGGGGCAAGGCGTGGGTCCCGAAGGCGAAGTCGCAGCCGCTCTACGGCTCGAAGCCGCCTAGCGAGGACCCGGACGTCCAGCAGCACTTCGTCACCGGCCACGACGGCACTCAGCTCTTCGTCGAGACGTGGCTCCCCGAGGAGCTCAACGGCAACGTTCCTCCCAAGAGGATCCCGACGATCCT
The DNA here is from genome assembly GCA_030862185.1 of Actinomycetota bacterium. Taxonomy (GTDB): domain Bacteria; phylum Actinomycetota; class CADDZG01; order CADDZG01; family WHSQ01; genus JALZEG01. The sequence continues at coordinate 2,838 of JALZEG010000220.1, read as the reverse complement.
GATCATGACCCCCTACGTCAGCGAGGGTGCCGAGGAGTACCCGGGGAACTCGACGACGCCGAACTTCGTCAAGTACTTCAACGCCCGCGGCTACGCCGTCGCACAGCACCACGTGCGCGGCACCGGCGAGTCCGGTGGGTGCCTCGAGCAGACCGCCCCGAACCAGATGCAGGACGGCGCCTACGTCGTCGAGTACCTCGGCAAGGAGGCGCCCTGGACCAACGGCAGGGTCGGCATGTACGGCGCGTCCTACGACGCGGAGACGCAGATCTCCACGGCCGCGTTCGGCGACCCCAAGAAGGTGAAGTACCTCAAGGCGATCATCCCGACCGCGTCCGTCGGTGGTCAGTACGACTGGAACTACATGGACGGCGTGCCGTGGTTCGGTCAGCCGCTGATCGGCAACGGCGGGTACCTCGCACAGGTAAGCCTCTTCCCGGGCCAGCGGCCTGCGCCCCAGCACTACCCCGAGAAGCTCGAGTGCCAGGGCGAGATCATGCTCGAGTCCGCGAACCAGGACGGTGACTTCACGCAGTACTGGCAGGACCGCGAGTACCGGCCGAAGGCACACAAGGTGAAGGCCGCGACGCTGATGGTCCACGGCCTGCGCGACTTCAACGTCCAGGACATCACGCTCGCCGGCTTCTTCGACCGGTTGTCTCGCAAGACTCCGCACAAGGGCCTCTTCGGAGTCTGGAACCATGCGTTCCCGTCGTCGCACGGGGCCGTCGAGCCGGAGTGGGGCCGCGCCGACTGGTACGACATGGTCACGGCGTGGTTCGACCGCTACCTCAAGGGGATCGACACCGGCGTCGAGGAGTGGCCCGACGTCCAGGTGCAGTCGAGCGCCGGAGAGTGGTGGACCGTCGACGAGTACCCGACGACCGGCGGGCCGCTCGGGCAGCTCGCGCTGGGCGCCGACGGGACGCTGGGCGCGACGTCGCCCGAGGGCGAGTCGCTGTTCACCGAGCAGGTGGCGGTGGGCGATCCCGATGACGGCGAGCTCCTCGTCTTCGAGACGCCGAAGCTGAAGGCTCCGCTGCACCTCACCGGGCAGCCGATGCTCGACCTGTGGCTGATGTCGAACCGGGCGGACGGACACGTCGGCGCGGAGCTCGAGGTCGTCGGCCCGGACGGCGAGCCTCTCCACCACGCCGGCAGCTACGACGAGTTCCAGGCGACCTACGGCGTCCGTTCGCTCCAGCACATCGACCCGATGCCGAACGGCTGGTTCCAGCAGGAGGCCGGCAAGGAGATCGCGGTCAACGAGCCGGTGAGGGTGACGATCCGTCTCCTCCCGACCGACCTCGTCGTCCCGAAGGGCGGGTCGCTGCGACTCACGATCGCGGGCTCCGTGGCCTACTCGAAGGGCGAGTCGCTCCCGTCGGGCTCCGCATCGGAGATCACGATCCTCCACAACTGCCAGCGGCCGAGCTTTCTGCGGTTCCGCATGCCGCATCCGAAGGCCCAGCTGCTCAACGTGCGGGAGCACGACGAGGCGAAGCTACCGAAGCTGAAGTCGACGAAGGCGCGGGTCGGTGTGCGCACCGGCGGGGGCCTGGCGACCGCTCGTGCGTGCGGGCTGCGCCCCCGCGCCCTGCCCTTCCTGTAGCCGCGGGGACCGATCTGGCCGTCACGGTCCCGGAGGAACGCCGTGTCCCGCGGCGAAGTTCCTCCGCGACGATCACGACCCGAAGAGGAGCCGACGTGAAGAGGAGAATCGCACTGCTGGGAGCCGCGCTGATGGCCGCGAGCGTCATGGCCTCGGGACTGGCCCCTGCCGGCGCCGGACCGTCCCTCGGCGGCATCTCGTCCGACAACGTCGAGTGGGTCGACTACGTGCCGTTCAACGTGGCGACGGCCTCGGGCGCCAAGATCATCGGCAAGCACATGTACGTGACGTCGTGGCACAACTTCTCGATCTACGACGTCTCGGACCCCCTTGCTCCCGAGGAGCTCAGCACGACGCCGTTCGGGTTCAAGTTCGAGAACGAAGACGTGGACGGCAACGACGAGATCATGATCTTCTCCGAGGAGCTCCCGCTCCCGAGCGTCCACGTGTGGGACGTCGAGGACAAGTCGAACCCCGTCGAGCTCGCGGTCCTCAACGGCGCCGGCCAGCACACGATGAGCTGCCTGCAGAACTGCAAATGGCTCTACGGCTCCGACGGCAACATCGTCGACCTCCGTGACCCGGCGAACCCCAAGCTCCTTCCGAACAGGTGGGGCGAGGGGCTGCCTACGAGCAACGCCCACGACGTGAACGAGATCGCTCCGGGCCGCGTGCTGACGTCGAGCGACCCGATGATGCTGCTCGACACGAAGAACCCGGCGAAGCCGAAGCTGCTCGCGGTGGCCGAGCCGATGGGCGAGTTCATCCACTCCAGCAAGTGGCCGCAGCGCGGCAACGACCGCTTCGCGTTGTCGACCGGCGAGACGTGGTACCCGGCCGCCGACGCGGCGTGCAACGACTCGAGCGGCGGCTTCACGACGTGGGACGCCTCGAAGTGGAAGAAGACCAGGACGCTCACGCGCATCGAGACCTACCGGCCGCCGTCCGGGACCTACGTGGACGGAAACCCGCCGAGCGGGACGACCTTCGGGTGCTCGACGCACTGGTTCGAGCCGCACCCGGACTTCAAGAATGGCGGGACAGTCGCGGTGACGATGTTCAACCACGGCACGCACTTCCTCGGCGTCGACAAGAAGGGGCACATCACCGACGACGGCTGGTTCGTGCCGCACGCGGGCAACTCAGCGGCGGCCTACTGGCTGACGGACGAGATCGTGTACTCAGTCGACCTGCAGAAGGGCTTCGACATCCTGAAGTGGAACGGC
>JALZEG010000215.1 GCA_030862185.1 Actinomycetota bacterium | reverse complement strand
AGGTTCATCTTCGTCCGCAGGCGCTCGATGAAGCGCGGCCCCCCCAGGCGGACGAGCTTCAGCGGACGCTCGTGCCTCCGCACGACCACCGTCGCACCGGACGTCAGCTCGCAGCCGAGGTGGCCGTCGAGCGACAACGACGCGGCCGGGCCAGAGTCCCGCACCGTTATCTCCACGACCTCGTCGGCCGCGAGCACGAACGGCCGCGAGAACACCATGTGGGCGCTCACCGGGACGACCACCAGGCACTCCGCGCGCGGCGACACGATCGGCCCTCCCGCGCTCAACGCGTAGGCGGTCGACCCCGTCGGCGTGGCGACGATGACGCCGTCGGCGTTGAAGTCGCCCAGGCTCTCGCCTCCGACCCTGACGCCGAGGCGGACGAGCCGCTGCCGTGCGGCGCGCTCGACGAGCACCTCGTTGAGCGCGACGAAGGGACCGACCTCCTCCGATGGCTCGACCGAGCAGGCGAGCATCATCCGGTCCTGGATGTCGTAGTCGCCGGCCAGCACGCGCCTGAGCGCCTCGACCTCGTGCGTCGCGTCGACCTCCGTCAGGTAGCCGAGCGTCCCCAGGTTCACGCCGAGCAGCGGGACGTCGGCCGCGTGCGCTAGCTGCGCGCCCCGCAGCATCGTCCCGTCGCCGCCGAGCGAGACGACGAGGTCCGGCTCCTCTTCCGATACCGCGATGCCCTCCTCGACCAGCACCTGCGCGATCTCGCGAGCGCGCGCGGCGGCCTCGGGCTTGCCGACGTTGACGACGACGGCGACGCGCCGGACGGTCACCGCGCGACCTCGTGCGCCGCGGCCACTAGCGCGTCGTCGCCCAGCGACCCGCCGGCGCGTAGGTGCAGGAAGAACTCGCGGTTCCCCGCAGGGCCGGCCAACGGCGACGCGACGGCTCCCGCGAGCCCCAGGCTCGCCGCCGCCGCGGCTTCCGCGACGCCGCGCATCGACTCGACCCACAGCGCGGGATCGCGCACCACCCCGCCCTTGCCGATCGCGTCGCGCCCGACCTCGAACTGGGGCTTGACCAGCACCACGTAGTCGGCGTCCTCGGACGCGACCGCGGCCAGCGGGGGCAACACGAGCCGCAGCGAGATGAACGAGAGGTCGGCCACGATCCCGTCGGGCCGCCACGGGAGATGGTCCGGCGTCAGCTCGCGCAGGTTGAGGCGTTCGATCACGACCACGCGCTCGTCGTTGCGCAGCCGCCAGGCGAGCTGGCCGTAGCCGACGTCGGCCGCGATCACCGCTGCCGCGCCCCCCTGGAGGAGCCTGTCGGTGAAGCCGCCCGTCGAGGCCCCCGCGTCGAGCCAACGCCGTCCCGCGACCGCCACGTCGAGCCGGGCGAGCGCGCCGTCGAGCTTGGCGCCGCCGCGGGAGACGAAGCGCGACGCGGGCGCCGTCAGCGTTATCGGGTCGGCGGGCGAGACGAGGGTGGTGGCGCGCGACGCGGGAACCCCCCGCACCGCCACCTTGCCCTGCTCTATCGCGGTCTTGGCCTCGGCCCTCGATCCGGCGAGGCCCCGTCGAACCAGCTCAGCGTCCAGCCGGGCCGGCTTGCTCAATGTCCCTTTCGAGCTCCGCCTCGAGACCGGCGTAGAGCTCGTCGAGGACGCGCAGACGCTCCTGGTCCGTCGCGTCCTGGGCGGCCTCCAGCCGGGCGGCTGCGCCTGCGACCAGGTCTTGGTGCGGAAGTGGAGTCGTCATGGCCCGATTATCACTCCCCTGCTCCGGTGTCCGCGGGTTTGGCCGCGTCCGGCGGCCGGCCCGCCGGCGTCTTCTTGGACGTCTTCGAGGTCTTGCGAACGGTCGTCTTCTTCGCGGTCGTCTTCTTGCCCGCCGTCTTCTTCGACGCCGTCCGCCTCGTCGCCTGCGTGGATCCCGTGGCCGTCGCGCGGGTCGTCTCGCGCAGGTCCGTGCGGAGCTTTCGATTCTCGTCCTCGAGCCGCGCGACGCGGCGCTCGAGCCGCTCGACGTCGCGGCGGTTCGCGACGCCGAGGTTCGCGATCTGGTCCTGGATCTCGGCGCGCACCAGGCCGAGGAGCTCCTTACGGTTCTCGCGCGCCATGGTGAGCATGTCGCGCACCGCGCCCTGCGCCTGCTCGCGCCTCAGCTCGCCGGTCTTCACGAGGTCCTTGACCATCTGCTCCGCGCGGTGACGCGTGAGCTCGGCGACGCCGGAGCCGACCAACGCCATGCGCCTCAACTCGTCGAACATCGTCCTCCCGCTCTTTCCGGCTCGCTCTCGTTCGCGATCGTCTCGCAAGGCGGCGAATCTATACTCGCTCGGTGCTGTCGCTCATCCCGATCTCGGACGCGAACCCGACGCGCACCTTCCCCCTCGTAACGATCCTGCTGATCGCCGCCAACGCGTTCGTCTTCCTCTTCCTGCAGCCCGACTTCGGCACGAGCCTCGACGCCAACGTCTACTTCGTGGAGAAGGCGCCGATCCCCTGCCAGCTCGAAGACGAGTGTCCCGACGCCCTGCTGGTGCCGGGGCGGGAGATCCCGGTACCGGAGCGCGGGATCGCCTCGTTCCTGGGAGCCGCCGTGTTCTCGACGTTCCTGCACGCCGGGTGGCTGCACATCATCGGGAACATGCTGTTCCTGTGGGTCTTCGGGAACAACGTGGAGGACTACCTCGGGAGGGTGAAGTTCGTCGCGTTCTATCTGCTCGGGGGTCTGGCCGCGACCTTCGCGCACGTGCTGACGCACCTCGACGCGGCGGAGCCGGGCGTGGGCGCGTCCGGCGCGGTCGCGGCGGTGATGGGCGCGTACCTGTTGCTCTACCCGCGAGCGCGCGTGAACGTGCTGGTCCTGATCTTCTTCTTCATCACGGTGATCCAGTTCTCGGCGCTGGCCGTCCTGGGACTGTGGTTCGTGTACCAGTTCCTCTACGCGTACCAGGAGGCGTCGCAGATCACGACCGGCGTCGCGTGGATGGCGCACGTCGGCGGCTTCGTCTTCGGGCTGATCGGGATCTTCCTGCTGGGGGGCCGGCCGCACCGGCCGAGACCGGCGTGGGACCCGCGCTGGGGCGACCACTAGCGCTCTGGGGTTCAGCGCGACGCCGCGCCGCGAGGCTCCTCTTTCGCCCGCGCGGGCTCATCGGTCGCGCCCGGCTGGATCTCGTCCCGACGGCTGCGCCGCACAGGGGCCGTGAAGACCGGGTGCGTCCTGGCCATGATCAGCGCGACCTCTCTCAGCCAGCCCAACTGCAACCTCCGAACGAGTCGATCACAGGCCTCTCCCAGTGTACCCAAGGACGATCTCCACCATCTTGATCGTCGAGAGGACTGAGAGGAACGCGATCGCCTCGTTGCACGCGATGCCGAGCGCCGACAGCGACAGCGCGACGACGATCGCCAGCACCACTCGCAACGCCGAGGCCGTCGCATACCTCAGGAACGGAGGTTTTCTCGGCCAGTGGTAAGCGGGACCGTCGGGGCCACCACTGACGAACACACGTAAAGCCTCGAGCGTCTCCGCCAGCAAGACTCCCAGCAGCGAGAAGGCGACCACCTCCGCGACGGCCAGCCCCGGCTCGTTCTCGATCACATACATGGTGCCGACGTTAGAGCCGGCCTATGACGTTTTTCGGTCTACTGCGGGATCGGGCAGCCCTCCGGGCGCTGCTCGCGCAGATCCGCCAGCGGACCGAGGTTGACGTATTGCAGCGTCCCCGCCGTGCCGCCCCATCGCCTCGTAGTGCTCCTGCCACCGCTCGCACGCGTCGCCCTTGCCGGCGTCGATCGCGATCACCAGCAGCACGAACAGCTCCGCGACGATCGCCACCACCAGCACGGCGCGCCACGTCCGCCAGCGCCTCACAGCGCCGCCAGGCTCGGCAGGACCACGTCGGGCCGCGGCTCGACCAGCTCCGCCTCCTCCGGCGCCGTCACGCCCGAGGTGACCAGGATCGTCGTCCACCCGCGCGCTCTCCCGCCGGCCAGGTCGGTGTCGGGCCGGTCGCCGGCGATCCCTATCCGCGCGCAGCCCGTCAGGCGCCTCGCCACCGCGTGCATCATCGGCGGGTGCGGCTTGCCGAGCACCTCGGCCCTCCGCCCGCTCGCCGTCTCGATCGACGCCAGGATCGCCCCGGCGCCAGGCCACAGCCCGTCGGGGGCCGGGAAGGTCGCGTCCGAGTTCGTCGCCAGGAGCTCCGCGCCGGCGCGCACCGCGAGACACGCCCTCTTCATCTTCGAGTAGTCGAACGCGTCGTCCCACCCGACGACGACGTAGTCGATGCCGGTCACGGAATCGCCGTCGTCGACCGTCACGCCGGCCGCTTCGAGACCTCCCCGGAGGCCCTGGGCGCCCACGGCGATCGCCTTCTTGCCCCCGGCTCTCCGCTCGCGCAACACCTCGCCGAGAACGACGGCAGACGTCACGACGTCGCCGGGGGCCGCGGGGATGCCGAAGCGCCCGAGCTTCGCGACGTACTCGCCGACGACGTAGTGCGAGTTGTTCGTGCAGAAGACGATCCGCTTGCCGCGCTCCCGCCATCGCCCTATCGCGGCGGCGACGCCGGGCACCGGCTCGTGCCCCCGGTACACGACGCCGTCCATGTCGCACACCAGCGCCTCCAGCGCGCCGAGACGCTCATCTATCATCTCGCCGTGCCCGAGCTCAGGCCGTTCCACGGCATCCGCTACTCCTCGTCGCAGGACCTCGCGAAGCTGATCTGTCCGCCCTACGACATCATCTCGCCCGAGGAGCAG
>JALZEG010000209.1 GCA_030862185.1 Actinomycetota bacterium | reverse complement strand
GTCGTCGTCCGCGCAGCTTACTTGAGCACCGATGAATAGCACCGCTCGCTCGCCTCGCCGCTCGCGAACCGGACCTACCGGCACCTCTACCGTGAGACCGATCTTCGACAGTGACTTTTGCTAACCGGCTGAACGCGAACGGCAATCGGCGTCGCGGACGCGGCGTGGCACTACATTTCGGGGTTGATCAGTCGCGGGTGAGGGGCTGGACAGTCGGCGGCAGGGCGACGCCGGCGGCGCGCAGCGCCAGGCTGGCGGCGGGGCGCGGGCTGGAGCGGACGAGGAAGCGCTTGTCGTCGTGAGCGATCTCAGTCTCGGTCAACGAGTCGAGGTCAGCGAGGATCTCGGACCATGACCCGTTGCGGCCGAGCGCCGCGATGCGCTGCTCCAGCTCGTTCTTAAGCACCAGGGCGAGGAACGAACAGAACACGTGGCCGCGGATGGTTTCGTCGAGCTTGTGGAAGATCGGCCGGGTGGCGAGCAGGTGCTTGGCGGTCCGGAAGGTCGCCTCGACGGTCCAGAGCTGCTTGTAGCGCAGCATGGCGGCGAGCGGATCGAGGTCGGTGTTGGTGCGCAGCACGAAGACGCCGTCGAACCTGGCGTCCTGTTCCGCCTTGGCGGGGTCGATGAGGAAGTGGCCGTGGCCTTCGCTCTTCAGAAAGCGGCGGAAGCCGGCGTTGCCGACCAGCGCCTTGTCGCCCTTGGCGAGCTGACGCTCGAGCTTGGCCAGGATGGCTTCGCGCGCGGCGGCATCCCTCGCGGCCGCCTGATGGTTGCGACAAACGAGGTAACGAGCGTCGCCGACGGTCACCGCCTTGGCCTCGTAGTCGATCTCGTGGCCGCGCTTGGTGATCGTCAGCGGCACGTACGGGGCAGGGTCGGCGAGGACGAGATCACGCACCACCTTGTCGGTCCGCTCGCGGGTGCCGAGCAGATAGAGCAGCTTACGCGCCTCGAGCGCGGCGATGGTGGTGCTGCTGATCATGCCACGGTCGGCAACGACGCACACCCGGGAGATGCCAAACCGCCGACGCAGGCGATCGACCACCGGGATCAGGGTGGTGACGTCAGCGGTGTTGCCCGGCCACATCTCCGAGCACACGGGCCGCCCCTCGCCGTCGACGAGGACCGCCAGGATCATTTGGGGCAGGTCCGGGCGGTGGTCCTTGCTGTGACCATGACGACCGAGCGTCTGCCCGCCCGCTCCCTCGAAGGACAGGCTGGTGGTGTCCATGAACACGAGATCGAGCCGGCTGAACAGGTCGCGCCGATGGGTGAACAGCCGCTCCTCGACCAGGTCCTTGGCACAGCGCGGCGCGTGGGCGGTACGCGCGGACTGTTCGCCCTCCGGCAATTCCTCGCCGAGCCACGCCATCGCCCGATAGAGATGGTGGAGCTCCAGCGCCTCGACCCCGACGATCCGGTAGTCCTCGCGCCACCGCACGGCAGCCAGGTCCGAACCACCACCCATCAGCCGGTGCAGCACGGTCAGGAAGATCGCGCGCTCCAGCGCGAAGTCATGCTTGCGCGCGCGCCAACTCTTCGATCACCGCCCGGCAGCCGGTCTCCGCCCACAGGCGCTCGAACACCAAGGCCGGTCCAATCCGCCGCACGGCCGCCGTCGGGTCATCTTGCGCCGCGCTCAGCACCATCGCGCGGGCCGCGAAGCGCGCGCCCGAGCGCACCAGCCGCTCGATTTGACCGCTCGCCTCGAGCTCGTCCAGGCGCCCGAGGGTGGTGATCACCCGCTGCTGGACCCGACCCGCCACGCGCCGGCTCTCCGCGATCTGAAGATAGACCCGTCCACCCGAGGTCTTCTTGCGGAAGTACATGCGCGCCTCCATCTGGGCACGCACAGAATCGGCTTGCGACGCTTACATGGCAAGCAAAATCTACCGCTTACGTGGCACTACACTTTCGGCTCCAGCCAGCCACCAACCTAGAAAACCTGCGGCTTTCAGAGCCTCCTACCGACCCCAACTGTCGAAGATCGGCATAAGCGGGGCACCGGGATCGCCGGTCATCATGGTATTCGGATCGGGCACGATAATCGTGTGAGCCCGTCGGGCCCTGCTCAGCCACAAGGGGGCGAATGGACGGCGACCTCGGCAAGTTGCTCCGGCGGCTCGGCCTCGAGCGATATCAGCAACTGCTGACCGACAACGACATCGACGCCGATATCCTGCCGTATCTGAGTGATGCTGATCTGAAGGAGCTCGGGCTCAGTCTGGGGCACCGCAAGCGATTCCTGCGCGCCATCGAAGCATTGCAGGCAGAGGCGCAGGGCGCTGCGGCGCCGCGCGCGCAGCCGGCGGTCGCGGTCGAGCCGCCGGCGGTGGCGGAAGCCG
>JALZEG010000186.1 GCA_030862185.1 Actinomycetota bacterium | reverse complement strand
CTTGGTACGAGGACTGCGCGGGGATGGTCGTGTCGACCACGCCGCATCGGACCGGTCCGACGGTCTGCGCCGAAGGCAGCTACTACGCGCGCACCTTCGGCACCTCGGGAGCCGCGCCCCACGTCTCCGGGGTCGCCGCGCTGCTGGTGAGCACCGGGGCCTCGGCCGAACGCATCGAGGACTGCATCCTCCGGAGTGCCGACGACCTCGGGCCGGAGGGCCGGGACCCCCTCTTCGGCTACGGGCGGTTGAACGCCCGGCGGGCGGTCGCCTGCGCGCGTAGGACCTAGAAGACTCCTACCGCCCGGTGCTCCCGAAGCCGCCGGCTCCTCGTTCGCTCGCCTCCAGGTCGGCGGCCTCGACCAGGTCCGCGCTCACGACCGGCTGGATCACGAGCTGCGCGATCTTGTCGCCGCGCTGCACGTGCACGGCGTCGGCGGGGTCCAGGTTCACGACGATCACCTTGATCTCGCCACGGTAGCCGGAGTCGATCAGCCCCGGCGCGTTCACGAGCGCGAGGCCCTCGCGCAGCGCGCGTCCCGAGCGCGCGTGCACGAAACCCGCATACCCGGCCGGGATCTCCACCGCGAGGCCGGTCGCGATCGCGGCCCGCTCCCCCGGCTTCAGGCTCACGTCCTCGGCGCTGAAGAGGTCGAGCCCCGCGTCGCCCGGCCGTGCCTGCGACGGGAGCGGCAGGTCCCGGTCGAGCCGGCGGACGCGCAGCCTCACGCCTCCTCCCCGTCGTGCGACTTCGGCGGCGACCGCTTCAGCAGCCGGCCCAGCTCGCGCTCGAAGTCCGTGAGCTCCTGGAAGTCCTTGTAGACCGAGGCGAACCGCAGGTACGCGACCTCGTCGAGGTTGCGCAGCCGCTCGAGCACCTCCAGACCGATGATCGACGTCGGGACCGGCGGCTCGCCGGTGGCCCGCATCGACTCCTCGACGTCGTCGACGAGCTCTTCGATCTCGGCCTGCGTCACGGGACGGTTCTTGCACGCGCGCCGGATGCCCTCCACGACCTTCGACCGGTCGAAGGGCTGCTCGTCGCCGTTGCGCTTGACGACGAGCAGCGGCACCTCCTCGGCGCGCTCGAACGTCGTGTAGCGGCGGCCGCAGCCGAGGCACTCGCGCCGGCGCCGGATGACGCGCCCCTCCTCGGCGAGGCGGGAGTCCACGACCTTGTCCTCGCCGACGCCGCAGTAAGGGCACCGCATGGTCTAGCGCCCGGTCGCCGCGACGTACGAGGACCACGGGCACCAGCGCTCGCCGAGCCATTGCTCCTTGTGCTTCTCGACGTAGCGCGGGCTGGCGTCGCACACCTCTACGAAGACCTCGCCGAGGACGATCGACCCCGGCCCCATCGTGTAGGACCAGTCGCCGTTGTAGCGCGCGCCGTCGCGCACGATCCCCGACACGATCAGCGTCTTGTCCTCGGCCTCCGCCTCGACCTTCATCTGGTTGATCGGCTTGCGCTCGTTGACGAACACGACGAAGGTGTCGTCTCGTCCCTCGAAGCCGAGCGTGAAGAAGCGGCCGATGTGGAAACGGTGGACGAGCCGCGGGTCGTCCTCGTCCATCGTGAGGACGTATCCGCCGGGCCCGACGCGCTCTTCCTCTTCCGGCGGCGACGGCTCGGTGCTGTAGGAGCCCCTGCGCTGGTCCCACTCCCAGATCGCGGTCTCTCCCGGCGCGAGCGCCCGCTCGCTCTTCGTCCAGTGGATCTGCGCCACGACCTCGCCGGTCTTCGCCTTCGTGATCGTCCACGGCGACTCGATGCGCTGCCGTTCGCCGGACACGTTCTGCAACACCGCGACGACGGGGGCACCCGGCCGGTGATGGCGCTTCAGGTGGGCCTCGAAGGTCTTCTCCGCGGCCCCCAGCGGCGCGGGCACCACGAGGGCCGCGACGGCCGCCGCGACGACGGCGATGGTCTTGCTCACGGAGCCAGTATGCGTCAGACGGCCTCTGCGTCGTCCCGGATGCGATGCAGCTCCTCGCGGAGCGCCCTCACGTTGCTCTGGTAGTCGTCCAGGTCGATGTGGATCCGTTCCTTCGGGACGAACGGGGTCTCCCTGCCGCACAGTGGGCAGGAGACGGGACGAAGCCTGAGCTCCGCCCCACACTCGCTGCAATGCTCGTGGCGTGGCACCGGCGCCCCTACGAGCACCCGCTCGTCGAACCGCACGACGGGCAGGCGAAGCAGGAGCCGGCCGGGTTCATCTGCACGCCGCAGGTCCCGCAGAACGGCAGCGACCCCACGTTCGCCCCGGCGACCGGCCCGAGGACGATCACGCCCTCAGCTTCCGCCTTCTTCCCGTTGCCGTTGCCGTTTCCGCTGCCGTTCGGCTCCGCCTCGACGGGCGGCTCGAGCTTCGCCTCGATCTCCGCCTGGCGTTCGCCCGATGTCCGGATCCCCAGGGCGTGCCTCTCGTCGTCCGCCAGGTACTCGACGGCGAGCCGCCGGAACACGTAGTCGAGGATCGACGTGGCGATCCGGAAGTCCGGGTCGTCGGTCATGCCCGACGGCTCGAACCTCGTGTTCGTGAACTGCTTGACGTAGGCCGACAGCGGCACGCCGTACTGGAGGCCCATCGAGATCGAGACCGCGAAGGCGTCCATGATCCCGGCCAGCGTCGAGCCCTGCTTCGCGACCCGCAGGAAGATCTCGCCGGGGTTGCCGTCGGGGAACTCGCCGGCGGTGAGGTAGCCCTCCGTGTCGGCGACCCGGAACTTGAAGGTCATCGAGCGCCGCGCCCGCGGCAGCCTCCGCCGGACGGGCTCGGGCAGGTCGGTGGCGAGCTTCTCCTCGGGCTTTGCCTCCGCTTTCTTCGTGATCGACAGCGGCTGCGCGGTCTTGCAGTTGTCCCGGTAGATGGCGAGCGCCTTGAGGCCCAAGCGCCAACCCTCGACGTATGCCTGCTCGACGTCCTCGATCGTGACGTTCTCCGGCATGTTCACCGTCTTGCTGATCGCGCCGGAGAGGAACGGCTGGGCCGCCGCCATCATCCTGATGTGCCCCATGTAGTGGATCGACCGCTCGCCCATGGCGGTGTCGAAGACCGACATGTGCTCCTCGCGCAGGTGGGGCGCCCCCACGACGTGCGAGTTCTGGTCGATGTAGGCGACGATCTCGGCGACCTGCGCCTCGTCGTAGCCGAGCTTGCGCAGCGCCCGCGGCACCGTCTGGTTGACGATCGACATCGTCCCGCCGCCCACGAGCTTCTTGGTCTTCTTCAGCGCGAGGTCGGGCTCGATACCCGTCGTGTCGCAGTCCATCATCAGCCCGATCGTCCCGGTCGGCGCCAGCACGGTCGCCTGGGCGTTGCGGTAGCCGTGCCGCTCGCCGAGCTCGACGACCTCGTCCCACGCCGTCCTGGCGGCGTCGAGCAGCGGCGCCGGAGCCAGGCCCTCGGGGATCTCGTACGCCGCGCCGCGGTGCTTGCCCATCACGCGCAACATCGGGTCGCGGTTCTCCTCGTACGCCGCGAACGGGCCGACTCGCTCGGCGAGCCGCGCCGACGTCGCGTAGCAGTGTCCCGTCATCAGCGCGGTGATCGCGGCGGCCCAGGCCCTCCCGTCGTCGGAGTCGTACGCGAGGCCCTGGCTCATCAGCAGCGCGCCGAGGTTCGCGTAGCCCTGACCGAGCTGGCGGAAGCGGTAGGAGTTCTCCGCGATCTTCGGCGTGGGGTACGACGCGAAGCCGACCGAGATCTCCTGAGCGACGAACACGATCTCGACCGCGTGCTTGAAGCCCTCGACGTCGAACTCGTCGTCGGCGTCGACGAACTTCATGAGGTTCAGCGACGCGAGGTTGCAGGACGAGTTGTCGACGTGCACGTACTCCGAGCACGGGTTCGACGCGTTGATCCGCCCCGAGTTCGGGCACGTGTGCCAGTCGTTGATGGTCGTGTCGTACTGCACGCCCGGGTCGGCGCACTGCCACGCGGCGTCCGCGATCTGGCGCAACAGCTCCTTCGCCTTGATCTTCTCGATGGTGTCGCCCGTCGTGACGGCCTTCAGCTCCCAGTCCCGGTCCGCGAGCGCGGCCTTCATGAACTCGTCGGTGACGCGCACGGAGTTGTTCGCGTTCTGGTACTGGATCGAGTGGCCGTCGGCGCCGTCGAGCTCCATGTCGAACCCGGCCTCACGAAGCGCGCGGGCCTTGCGCTCCTCGAGCGCCTTGCACCAGATGAACTCCTTGACGTCGGGGTGGTCGACGTTGAGCACGACCATCTTCGCGGCGCGCCTCGTGGCGCCCCCGGACTTGATCGTTCCCGCCG
>JALZEG010000181.1 GCA_030862185.1 Actinomycetota bacterium | reverse complement strand
CACCATGCCACGGTGTGCGCACGAGTCAGGCGTTCCTGCGACGGGGGCTCGCCCGGGGAGTAGCGGGAGAAGACCAGCAGCGAGGGCCGATAGCTCGTCGCGGCCGTCAGGGGCATCGCCGTCGCAGGTATCAGGGCCCCCACCGAAGGCTGCGGCAGCCACGCGGGGACCCGCCAGCGCCGCGCGAACCGCCTCCAACGGGCGGGGTCTCGCACGCTCAGCGGCTTGGGGAACGGCGTCGCGGTCAGGGTCGCAGGGTCGACGGGCACGAGGTCGTCGGTGACGAGCAGCCACCCGTGATCGAGGAGCTCGAGCAGCAGCGTCGTCTTACCCGCTTGCGCGGGGCCGGACAGGACCAGGAACCTTCCGTCGCGCTCTACCGCCGCGGCGTGAACCGGGACCAGCGACCTCGCGTCGGCTATGGCGCGCCGGCTCAGGGCGTTTCGAAGCGACGAGACGACGACCCACGGATCGGTCGCCCTATTGGGGGGCTCGCCCGCGACGTGCAGGCGCCAGCCCTCGCCCTCGACCTCCAGGGCAACGTCGTGCACGTCCTCCGCGTCCGAGAGGAACGGCTCCCACAGCAGGCGGACCAGGTCCACCATTCGGTCGTCCGCCGACGTCACGCGAAAGCTGCTGTCGAGCATCGACAGCGTCACCTCCGAGGACGCGGTCATCCGGAGGGGATCTCTCCCGTCAATGCGCCGGCGAGGTCCGCCGGCTCGTTCGCGCGCAGCGCCTCGATCCCTCCCGCGAGCGCGACGAGGCGCGACAGCTCGTCGGCGTCGATGTCTGCGATCCGGTAGTAGGTCAGCAGGTAGACGAGGTAACCCCCGGTGACGCGGGCTGCGCCGGGCTGCGGCGGCGACGTCTTCTGCAGCGTTACGAACTCGGGCACGAACGGCTCCCGGTCCGCCGCGTAGAACGAACCGTCCTCCCCCATCATCACGAAGAGGTCGTCGGAGAACGTCATCCCGAGGCGCTCGAGCTTGCGCCGGTAGATCGACCGGTTGAAGAAGTCGGTCCCGAAGAGGCCCCGCCGGCCCCCGATCTCGCACGCGGTCAGCATGTAGGTCGGCGTCCGCGCCGACGACCGGAACACCTCGACCGTCCGGTCGAGCTTCGCGCGCACGAGCGAGAGATCGCGCGCGGCGAAGGTCTGGACGGTGTTCACGTACAGCGACGGGAGCTTCTTGACGCGTCCGTCGGCCGTGCCCGCGACGAGGCTGAACGCGCCCTCCCGGCTCGGCGCGTCGCCGGGAGGAGCGGGCTCGCCGGGCAGCCGGTCGAGCAGGCCAGGCTCCGTCGCGCGCACCTCGCGCCACGCCTCCTTCGTCTCTATCCAGATGGAGTCGGCCCAGACCAGGCCTTCGAAGGGATCGGGTCAGCCGGCCGCCGCGCGGGGCTCGCCGGGCTCGCCGACGACCACCTCGCCGTCGTCGATCGGCGGAGGGTCAGTCATCGACGAGGATGCCCTTCTCCTTCATGTCGGAGACGAGGCCGTCGAGGTCGCCCTGGACCTGCTCGGTCGAGCCGAACCGGCTGCGCACCTCCTCCATCGCGCCGTCGAAGCCGTGCTCCTGGATCAGCGCGAAGACGAGGGCGGCGGTGCCGTTGAGGTAGTGGAGCTCGCCGGACTCGCGGTCGAGGACGACGGCCTCACCCTCGACCCACTCGACGTACATCGTGTCGGCGACCTTCACGGTGCGCAGTATAGGAAAGCGGGCACGGCCCCCATACCTGCGACGGCCGTCTACCATCCCAAGTCGGAGGGGAGTCCGACGCAGAAAGCGAGGAACCGAGCATGCCCGTGCGTGTCCCAGGCCGCGTCCTCAGGATCGCCGTCGTCGTCGCCGTCGTCGCCGCGGCCGCGCTGGTTTCGATCACGGCGGCCCACGCGGCGACGTTCAACGTGACCCGGTTCGACGACCCGGCGCCGGGAGCATGTGACGCGAGTTGCTCGCTGCGCGAAGCGGTGATCGCCGCGAACGCGGCCCCCGGGGCCGACACCATCGTGCTGGAGAGGGGGACCTACACGCTGACGATCCCAGATTCGACCGAAGCGGCGAACGCGACCGACGCGGCCCAGGGCGACCTCGACGTCACCGACGATCTCGTTCTGCACCTACCGATCCAGCTCGGCAACATCGCGACCATCGACGCGGGCGCGCGCTTCACCGTGGGACCGGGGGGCATCTCGGTGACGAGCCCCGGGACGACGGCGCGCGTGTTCCACGTCGTCTCGGCCTCGCTCGCCATGGACCTCGTCGAGGTCACCGGAGGCTCGGCGAACCAGGGGGCCGGGATCCTCGTCGAGAACGGGATGTTGAACACCGGCGTGAGCGTGCACAGGAACGTCGCCAACGGGACCTGTTGCGGCGGCGGCATCGCGGCGATCCGAAGCAACGTCGACATTTCCGGAACCTTGGTTGCGCACAACGCCGTTGCGCAATGCTGCGGTGGGGGCATCTACAACGAGAGCTCGACGATCACCGCGTCCATCGTCACGCAGATCGCCTCCAACCACGCGTTCGGCTGCTGCGGCGCCGGGATCCACAACTGGAGCGATCCCTCCGCCGGCCGCAACGCGACTCTGTCGCTGACGAACAGCACGTTCACCGACAACGACGTGAGGGACTGTTGCGGAGGCGGCATCTACAACGAGCAGGGCGGCCCGGTCTCGGTGACCCTGACCGACGTCCTGTTCTTGAGAAATCGCGCCAGCGACGACTGTTGCGGAGGAGCGATCTACTCGAAGGCGTCGGCGACCGTGAACGTGACCGAGTCGAGGTTCGAAGAGAACAGCACCGCGGCGTGCTGCGGCGGCGCCATCTACAACGAAGG
>JALZEG010000293.1 GCA_030862185.1 Actinomycetota bacterium | reverse complement strand
TGGAGGATGAACTTCGTCGCGAAGTTGCCGAGGGTGACGACGACGTCGGGCTGCATGTGCGCGAGCTGCGCCTGCAGCCACGGCGTGCACGCCTCGATCTCGTCGGGCATCGGGTCGCGGTTGCCCGGGGGGCGGCACTTGATGACGTTGGCGATCGCCACGCGGGTGCGGTCGAGGCCGACCTCCCCGAGGAGCCGGTCGAGCAGCTGACCCGCCGCACCGACGAAGGGGCGGCCCTGCAGGTCCTCGTTGCGCCCGGGGGCCTCGCCGATCAGCAGGAACTTCGAGTCGAGGTTGCCGTCGGCCCACACGACCTGGGTGCGGGTCTGCGCCAGCCGGCACTTGGTACACCCCAGGGCCTGTTGTTCGACCGCTCGGATGTCCACGGCCACGAGGTTACGAGATAAGGAGCTTCCCGTCCTCCATGAAGACGTCGCCGTCGACCGTGATCCGGCCGCCTTTCCGCAGGTCACAGACCATGTCCCAGTGGACGGCGGAGTCGTTGACGCCGCCGCTCTCGGGGTACGCCGCGCCGACCGCGAGGTGGACGGTCCCGCCGATCTTCTCGTCGAGCAGGATCTCGCCGGAGAAGCCGTGGATGCCGTAGTTGGTCCCGATACCGATCTCGCCGAGGACCCGCGCGCCGGGGTCGGTGTCGAGCGTCTTCAGCAGGAACTCCTCGTTCTTGCGAGCGCTGGCCTCGACGACCCTGCCGTCCTCGAACACGAGCTGGATGCCCTCGACGGCCTGGCCCCCGTAGATCGCGGGATAGCTGAACGTGACGCGCCCGCGCGTCCTGTCCTCGTGGGGCCCGGTGAAGATCTCGCCGTCGGGGAAGTTCTCCTTGCCGTCGGCCGGCAGCCACTTTCGGCCCCCCGTCTCGAGGATGAGGTCCGTCCCCTCACCCTCGATGTGGATCTCGTTTCTCTCCTTGATCCAGTCGATCATCCGCGCGTGCCGTTCGCCGACCTTTCTCCACTCGGCGACGGGGTCGTCCGCGTCGACGAGGCACGCGCCGTAGTAGAAGTCCTCGTACTCCTCGAGGCTCATCTCCGCGTCCATCGCGTGGGCCTCGGTCGGAAACAGCGTGACGTTCCACCGCAGGTCGCCGCTGGCGCCGCGGTTCATGAACGTATCCATCAGCGGCTTGCGCGCCCGGGACGTGAGCGCCTGCTTGCGCGGGTCGACGCGCGAGAGCTGCCGCGTGTTGTTGTCGGCGATGATCGTGAAGCGCACGTCGAGGTTCTCCGCCAGCCACCGGTCGGGCTCCCACACGAACTCGAGCTGCTCCTCGCTCGCGTGCTCGTAGAAGATCGGTCCGTCGTGCGGAAGCGCCGGCCGCAGCGCGACGTGGGCGCCGCGGTCGAGGCAGCGGCGGTAGAGCGCGAGCATCAACGGCTCGGCGTGATAGCTCGCCGAGATGCCGACGAGGTCCCCCTTCTGCACGCGGCAGGAGTAGTCGACCAGGATGTCCGCGAGCTTCTCGACCCTGTTGTCTCTCATGTACGGCTCCGACTCCCTCCCAGCGTGTCGTCGAGGAACGACGTGACGCTCGCGTTGAACTCCCGGTGGCGCTCCAGCATCGGCATGTGCCCACAGCGGTCGAACATCTTCAGCTCGGCCTTGGGCAGGTGCTCGGCAAGATACTCCGAGGCCGCCGGGACCGTGATGCGGTCGTTGCTCCCTCCTATTACGAGGCACGGCACCGTCACGTCGCCCAGCACCTCGGTCACGTCGAAGTCACGGTACGAGCTGATGAGGTCGAAGATCACGTCGGCCGGTGTCTCCGACAGCATGTCGTAGACGAAGTCGACCTGGCTCGCGGGGGCGCCGGGGCCGAAGCCGCCGTACGCGACCGTCAGGAACAAGAGGTCCGACGGCTTGACGACAGCCCGGAGCTTGTCGATCGTCGGGGCGCGCCGGCCGACGAGGTCGAGGGGCCGGCGCAGGAGACGCTCGACGTGCGCGAGCGCCGCGCCGCCGGCGACGGTCTCCACGGCGGGGCGGTACGTCGTGTTGACGAGGACGAGGCCCTGGACGCGGGCGCCGAGCAGGTCCTGCCGGGTCGCGGCGAGGTCCAGCGCGACCATGCCCCCGATCGAATGGCCGACGATCACGACCTCCTCGAGGCCGCACTCGTCGATCACCTCCACGAGGTCGTTCGCGAGCTGGTTGATCGAGAAGCGCGCGCTGCCCTTCTCGCGGGAGACGCCGTGGCCCCGCAGGTCGTAGAAGACGAGCCGGCGGTCGTCCAGGCCCGGGAGCTGGTAGTGCCACAGGTCCGTCCGGAGCGCGGAGCCGTGGACGAACACCGCGCCCCTCGAGGACGGGGGCCCGGCCTCCTCGACGAACGCGTCTGCGCCGTCGCTCAACGAGATCGTGCGCGGTCGGACGCCGCGCCGCGTGCCGAAGCGTTCGCCGGCCTCGGGGTCGTTGCGGCGGCGGCGCGCGACGAACGCGCGCTGGGTGGCAAGGCCTGCGGCCACGCCCGCGGCCGCGCCGGCCAGGGCTACGACGCCTTGCTTCTTCACTGGTGGAGGAACACCCGCGGAACGCGCGACGGGATACGGGACGTGACCTCGTAGTTGATCGTGCCGATGATCGCAGCCAGCTCCTCCGCGGAGATGCCGTCGCCGATCAACGTCGCGGTGTCGCCCACCTCGACCTCGTCGGACCCGACGTCGACCATGAACTGGTCCATGCAGACGGTCCCCGAGACGACGTAACGGCCGCCGTCGATCACGATCGGTGCGCGGCCCGACAGGCGGCGGTCGTATCCGTCGGCGTAACCCGCGGGGACCGTCACGACGCTCACGTCGCGCGTCACCTTGTACTCGAGCCCGTACGACAGCGCCTCCCCCTCGGGGACGCGCTTCACGAGATTGACGCGTGCCTTCAGCGCCAGCGCCGGTTGCAGGTCCGCCGTTCCCTCGAGCGCCTTGCTCGGCCACAGCCCGTAGCACGCGACGCCGCAGCGAACGAGGTCGAGGCGCGCCTCCGGCAGCGACATCGTCGCGGCCGAGTTGCCGATGTGGCGGTAGCGCAGCCGCAGGCCGCCGCGCTCGATCCGGTCCGTGAGCTCGTTGAACAGCTCGAGCTGCTTGCGCGTGAAGGGATGATCCGGCACGTCGGCGACGGCGAGGTGACTCCACGCTCCCTCCACCGCGATCCCCGGAAGCCGTGCGATCGCGGTGACGGCGTCGAGCGCCTCGTCCGGAGGGAGCCCCACCCGGTGCATCCCGGTGTCGAGCTTGACGTGGACCGGGACCCGGACGCCGGCGGCGGCCGCGGCTTCGGAGAGCGCGGCGGCAAAGGCGGGGGTGTAGACGGTGGCGGTGAGCCGCAGCTCGACCAGCGTGGGGGCCGCGACGGGCGGCGGCTCGGTGAAGACGTGGATCGGCACGTCCACGCCCGCCTCGCGGAGGTGGATCGCCTCGGCCACTCGCGCGACGCCGAGGCGCGTCGCGCCCGCGTCGACCATCGCCTGCGCGCTCTGCGGGTTGCCGTGGCCGTAGGCGTAGCCCTTGACGACGCCCATGAACTCGGACGAAGACGCCATCCTCCGGAGGACTCCGACGTTGTGCCGGATCGCGTCCAGGTCGATCTCGGCCCACACCGGGTGGCCGCGCGCCTCGATCTCCTCCTTGGTGAAGCTCACGCCTCCAACGTAAACCGCGCCCGCGCCCTCCCGAGGGCTTCCGCCACGTCGGGTGCGACCGCGCCGGACTCCGCGAGCGACCCGGCGACCCCGTGGACGTACGCCGCGCACCACGCGGCGTCGAACGCGGCGACGCCCGCAGCGACCAGGGCCGCGACCGCCCCGGTGAGCACGTCGCCGGTCCCCGCGGTCGCGAGCTCCGGCCCCCCTGCCGGCACGACGACCGTGCGAGCGCCATCGGTGACGAGCGTGCGATGGCCCTTGGCGAGGACGACGCAGCCGAAGGCCTGAGCGGCCCGGGTGGCGGCGGCCATACGGTCGGCGACCACCTCCTTGACGTCGACTCCCAACAGCCGGGCAAGCTCGGCGGGATGGGGAGTCAGAACCGCGGGGCCGCGCCGGGCGACGAGGGGCCGGGGATTCCCCGCCAGCACGTTCAGCGCGTCGGCGTCGAGGACCACCGGCCGGTCCACCTCGAGCAGCGCCCGCTCGCAGAGCGCGCGCTGGGCGTCGCCCGTCCCGATCCCCGGGCCGATCGCGACACAGTCGGCGCGTTCGACCACGTCGAGGGCCTCGGGGCCGAGGACGTCGCCAGCGATTGTTCGTGTCAGGAGCTCGGGGGCCGCGACCGTCGCCGCGCTGACGACGGAGGGCGTCGACACGAGGGTGACGTAGCCGGCGCCCATCCGCGTCGCCCCGCGCGCGGCGAGCAGCGCGGACCCCCGCGTCTGCTCGGAGCCCGCGAGGACGGCGACCGCTCCGCCGC
>JALZEG010000142.1 GCA_030862185.1 Actinomycetota bacterium | reverse complement strand
CCTTCTAGGACCGTCGCGTCCGGAGCATGCGCGAGGATCGGTCGCTCGCCCGTGTCCGGAGCCGCGGTCACTTCCGATGCGGCCACGTCCGGAGCCCGTTCGCTGCCGTCCGTGTCGGTGGTCCCTTCCAGGACTCTCGCGTCGGGAGCATGCGCGAGGACCGGCCGCTCGTCCGATTCCGGCTCTAGCTGGGGCTCGTCGCGCGCTCCGTGGCGCTTTCCGTAACGGGGGGCGCGAGGAAGGGGGGAGCCACCGGCAGCGAGCACCGGTCCTTCGTCGGCGTCCGTGGGGATCGTCGGTACCGCCGGCGCCGCAGGGGACGAGCCGTCAGGCTTCTTCACGACCTCCGGTTTCTCGGGCCGAGGCTCGCGGGCTTCGGGAAGCGACGGCGCCCCGGCCATCCTCTGCTCGCCGCGTGCAGCCTCCGCAGCAGCGGACGTCGGCAGCGGCTTCGACGCCGATTCCTTTCGAGGTCGCGGCTCCGGGGAGCCGGCTATCTGCGGCCGTGGCCCGGCCCCCCCAGAAGGCGAGCCGCCTCGCGACACGTCGTCACTCCACGGCTCTGCCGCGGCGGGAAACAGTGGCCCAGCTCCCGGCGGCTCTCCGGGGCCGGACCTCAGCGGTGGCCCGAGGACGCCCTTGAAACGGCGTGGCCTCACCGGCGCGTTGGGCTCCTGGCGCGCGGCCGCCTCCTCCGGGCGGTCTGGCGCCACCGCCGGGGGGGTGGCCTGGGCCACGGCCCCCTCCTCGGGACGGGATCCCGCCCTCCCCAGCGACCGGAAGACCTCGTCGCGGGCCGGGGCTTTCGTCAGCGGCGCGAGCTCTTCCGGCCCCCCCTCGCCGAACGCGGCCAGCGTTCGCCGCGGGCGCTCGAAGACGATCGACCGGGCCGGCAGCTCGAACGGCTCGGCCTCCACCGCCGGCTCCGCGGCCCGCGGCGGTCCCCCCAGCGAGACCGGCAGCCCCCACACGATCCCCCCGGGCCCGTCCGGTGAGATCGTGTGGCCCAGCGATCCCAGCAGCGGGTCCGGACGCGCGTGCGACGACAGCGCGGCCCTCGTCGCGTCGTGGTCGACTACCAGCGGCATCTCGTCCGCCACCACGCGGTCGACCGCGGGCAGACGGTCCCACTCGCGCGCCGTCATCCGTTCTTCGCCAGCCGCGCGACCTCGGCCCGGAAACGCTCGCGCACCGGGTGGCCGAGGTCGAGGATCTCGTCCAGCGACCAGTGGAGGTGGAACGCGAGGTACGCGACCTCCTCGTAGAGCCGATCCGGGGGCCGCGTCACGATTCCCCCAGGCGACCACCCGCCAGGTCGACCGTGAACTCGCGGGAGCACGACGGGCACGTGACGCCGGCCTTCGTGTGTCCCTCCTGGTTGACGCTGCGGTAGAGGTCCTGCAGGAACGCGACGTCGGAGGCGAACATGCTCTCGACGATCCCCGCGTGGACGTCGGTCAACGTCCCGAGCCGTGTGATCACGCGCGCCAGCAGGACCACCGTCAGGTACGCGGCGTTCTCGCGCACGCGGTCGTCGTGCAGCGGCAGCAGCTCGTCTCGCGCGGTCGCGATGCGCATCGCGCCTCGCTTGTGCACCGTTCCGTCGCGGTCGACGTAGCCGCGCGGGAGCTCGAACTCGAACTCCGACACGAGCGCGTCCTCGAGTACGGCAGCCGGCGCCTCGCCCCCGACGGGGGCATCCGCCAGCGCGACCCCCCTCCGCATCACTCGACCTCGCAGGCGTCGTACGTGATCGTCAGCTTCTCGGTGAGGACGCTCGTGTCGCCGGCCTTCATCGTCCCGATCTCGAGGTTCTTGGGCCAGCAGTTCGTCAGCTTGTAGCGCTTGATGGGCTTCCCCATGTAGTCGTAGACGATGACCGCGCCGCCGCGCCGCGCGGCTTTCATGTCCCCGAGCCGCACCTCCTTGACCCACGTCTGGAAGGCGGGGTCGTCGGTGAGGCCGCGCGTGAGCGTGATCTCGCCGGCCTTCGGGCGCCCGGGCAGGAACGTGTTGACGTACTTCCCGTCGCCGGTGTTGTGCTTCAGCTCGATCGCGTCGGTCTCGAGCTTCAGCCCGCTGACCTCTTCGATCTGCTTGATGACCGTGTTGTCGAACTCGAACCCGAACGACCAACCGACGGTCGAGTCGAACTCCTGCGGTAGCGGCATCTCCTCTTACCTCCTGACGAGAGCGGGTGGGCGTGTCGCGGAGCCGGCTATTCGTTGATCGCGGCGCCGCCGGAGAACTGGGAGAGGCGGAAGACGACGAACTCCGCGGGCTTCACGGGAGCGACCCCGATCTCGCAGATCACCTGCCCCGCGTCGACGACGTCGGGCGGGTTCGTCTCTTCGTCGCACTTGACGTAGAAGGCCTGGTCCGGGTTGAGCCCGAACAGCGCGCCCTTGCGCCATTCGTTGGTCAGGAAGGCGCCGATGCTGCGGCGCATCTTCGCCCACAGCTCGTAGTCGTTCGGCTCGAAGACCGCCCAGTCCGTCCCCTCGAGGATCGACTCCTCCAGGTAGTTGAAGAGCCTGCGGACGTTTATGTACCTCCACGCGGAGTCGCTCGCCAGCGTGCGCGCGCCCCAGATGCGGATGCCGCGCCCGGAGAAGCTGCGCAGGCAGTTGATCCCTTCGGGGTTCAGCAGGTCCTGCTCGACCTTCGTGATGTTGGTCTGGAGGTCGATCGCGCCCCGGACCACCTCGTTCGCCGGCGCCTTGTGCACGCCGCGCGTGTCGTCGCTGCGTCCCCAGACGCCGGCGACGTATCCGCTCGGAGGGATGAACTGCGTGGCGCCGTTGTCGGGCCGCGCGACCTTGATCCAGGGCCAGTAGAGCGTGGCGTAGTTCGAGTCGTAGCCCGCCTTCTCCATCCGCCAGTCCTTGACGTCCTGCGCGTTCATGTCCGGCGGAGGGTCGAGGATCGCGACGCGATCGCCCATCAGCTCGCAGTGCGCGATCATCGCGAGCTGCACCGCCTTCACCCCCTCCAGGTCGATCGCTCCCTGCTGGTGCGCGGCCATGAGGTCCGGGACGCACAGCATCGTCACCTCGTCGACCGTCTCGAGGCCGGCGAAGCCGGTTCGGTCCGCGGCGCTGCCGACGTAGTCGTCCGACGCGACCACCGCCGGCGCGGCGGTAGTCCCGCCGGCCAGGGTCTGCGTGCCGTGGGCGGGTGCCACGACTGCGGCGCCCTTTGCGACCTCCTCGACCGTGATCAGCTTGGAGCGCTCGTTCACGACTGTGGCGACGTTCTGCTTGCCCTTCTTCGAGGTGAGGTTCTCGAACGTCTCGACCACGTCACCCCGCTTCCTCACGACGACGTTGAACGCGTCGTCGCCGGCGCCCCCCCC
>JALZEG010000118.1 GCA_030862185.1 Actinomycetota bacterium | reverse complement strand
AGATGTTCTACGTGAACATCCACACGGCGACGTTCCCGGCCGGCGCCGTACGCGGCCAGCTCGGCGACTGAACGGGACGGCGAACTAGTAAGTTCGCGTCACGGTCAAACCACCCCGAACCCCCTGGCGAGCGGGTGCTCGGTCTGTCAGCGTGTGCGGCCAGACCTCGGCCAGAGGAGGAGGAGGAATCGTGTTGGACATTCGTTCGGAGACCGGGAAGCAGGGCAAGAGCTGGAGCTGAGACCTGCGACGCACGATAGAACGGGCCGCCTTCGGGCGGCCCGTTTCGCGTCCGTCGGGCCGCGGCTTCGGGCGGCTGGTTCCGCCCGGAGCGAGAGGAGGCCCGGCCGGCGGACTACGGCCTAGTCCTTCGGGATGGCCGCGCAAACCACCCGTTATTGCCTTGTGGGAGCAAGCCGGGCATGACAGCGTCTTGCCATCCGACGTAACGGGGACGCGGGACGGGCTCGGCCGGACCGCGAGTGGAAAGGAACCCAGTGCGGGCAGCCGACGACGTGGCCTCTGAGCTCGATGCAGCAGCGCTGAGCGCGCCGCGTCTCGCTCCGCCGCCCCCACCCCCTCCGCCACCCCGGATCGTCGACCTCAGGGACGGAGCGCCTCCGGCGCCTCCTCCCACCGTCGACGAGGTCGTCTACGTCCCCGAGGCCGAGCCGAGGCCGCCCCTCGGCCTCGACTTCGCTCGCATCTGGGGCGCGGCCGCGGTGTCCAACGTCGGCGACGGCGTGCGCATGACGGCCTTGCCGCTGCTCGCGGCGGGGGTCACGCGCGACCCGATCGCCGTGTCGGGGATCCTGCTCGCCGGCCACCTTCCGTGGCTGCTGTTCAGCCTTCCTGCCGGGGCCATCGTCGACCGGATCGACCGCCGCAGGCTCGTCACGACCGTCAGCACCATGCGCGCCGTCCTGATGGCGATGCTGTGCGGGCTCGTGTTCTTCGGCGAGGCCGGGCTCCCGGCTCTGTACGCCGTCGCGTTCCTCCAGGGCGTCGGGGAGGTCTTCTCGGACAACGCGGTGTTCGCGCTGGTGCCCGGAGTGGTCCCGAGACAGAGGCTCGAGGACGCGAACGGGCGGCTCGACGGGGTGATGGTCGTGACGAACCAGTTCGCGGGCCCCGCCCTCGGCGGCCTGCTGTTCGCGCAGTCCGCGGGGCTGCCCTTCCTCGTGGACGCGGGGTCGTTCCTCCTCGCCGCCTCGCTCGTCGCGAGCATGCGCCGCCGGCCCCCGGCTCCCCGTCCTCAGGCGGAGAAGAGGAGCATCCGCGCCGACATCTGGGAAGGCGTCCGGTGGCTCCGCGCGCGGCCGTCGCTGCGCAACCTCAGCTACATCGCCGCGCTGACGAACGTGGCACTCAACGCGACATTTGCGATCTTCGTCCTGTTCGCGCTCGAGGAGCTCGGCCTCAGCGCCGCAGGCTTCGGGCTCCTGTTGAGCATCGAGGCCGTGGGAGCGCTCGCCGGCAGCCTGCTCGCCGGCCGGATCCGCAAGCAGATAGGGATACCCGTGGCGCTCGCCGCCGCGCTCGGCGTCGCGGGGCTGGCGAACCTGGCGATCTCCACGACGTCGGTGGTGCCGTTCGTCGCGGCGATGATGGTCGCCGTCGCGTTCGCGGGGGGCGTGTGGAACGTCGTCACGAACTCGCTGCGGCAGGCAGTGACGCCCGACCGGTTGCTGGGCCGCGTGCAGAGCGCGCATCGGTTGCTGTCGTGGGGCGCGGTTCCGTTCGGGACGCTGCTCGGCGGCGTCGCGGGACGCGCGTTCGGGTTGCGGGCGCCGTTCGCGATCGCGGCCCTCATGCTGTGCGCGCTCGCCGCCGGCGCGTTCATGAACTCGAAGCACC
Source organism: Actinomycetota bacterium (assembly GCA_030862185.1). Taxonomy (GTDB): domain Bacteria; phylum Actinomycetota; class CADDZG01; order CADDZG01; family WHSQ01; genus JALZEG01. The sequence goes on along the minus strand of JALZEG010000118.1, from coordinate 457 downwards.
TGCAGCCGGATCACATGGCCGCGCCCGCGTTGTAACCGCGCGGGTTAACACCATCTCCCACACGGTTCACACGCGGCCTCGGATATCGGCTGCGGTGTCCGCCCGCCCACCCTAGGCGCAAGCTAGTCAGAAGTGCGTACTCAAGAATGGCCCGTATCTACCTTGCTGAGGCAAGTCCGGTTTGACAGGCTTGCCGCACTGAGCAATTGGGAGGCTCGAGGAGGAGGTGCGCAGTGATCGACATCCGTGTCGAGACCGGGAAGCTCGGACGTAGCTGGAGCTAGCTTCTAAGCAAGGCCGGGGGCCGGGGCGGTGCGAGAAGGTCGCACCCCCGGCCCCCAAGTCTTTCCCGGCAGCGCACCACGCCATGCGCCTATACTCCTACGGCCCCCCTCGCGGGGGTCGTTTGTGTGTAAGGCGACCGGAGAAGAGGAACCCACCCATGGCCGACGAGCAG
>JALZEG010000092.1 GCA_030862185.1 Actinomycetota bacterium | reverse complement strand
CGATCTACGTCGTCGACGTGCTCGAGTCCCTCGACCTCAAGGGGCTCGCGGACCTGGTCGCCGACCCGGACGTGCGCGTGATCCTGCACGCGGGGCGGCAGGACCTCGAGCTGTTCTACGAGGGCTGGGACGCCGTCCCGGCGAACGTGTTCGACGTCCAGCTCGCCGCGGGGTTCGCCGGACACGGCGCGTCGCTCCCGTACGGACGGCTCGTCGAGACGCTGGTGGGCAAGAAGCTCGTGAAGGGCGAGTCGTACACGGACTGGTGCCGGCGCCCGCTGACGGAGGCACAGTTGACCTACGCGGCCGACGACGTGCGCTACCTCGACGCCGCGGCGCGGCGCCTGGACGCGGAGCTGACGCGGCTCGGCCGCCGCGACTGGGTCGCGGAGGAGATGAAGGCCCTCGAGTCCGAGGACGTCTACCGGACCGACCCGGGCGAGGTGTGGCGCAAGGTCGGGGGGCGCGGCTCCCTCTCGCCGAAGGGCCTCGCCGTGCTCAGGGAGGTCGCGCGCTGGCGCGAGGAGACCGCGCAGCGGCGGGACATCCCGCGCGGCTGGGTGATCAAGGACCCGACGATGATCGAGATCGCGCGCCGCGTCCCGTCGTCGGTGCAGGCGCTCAAGTCGATCCGCGGGTTCAACGCGTCTGAGGCCGACCGGTCGGGGCGCGACATCCTCGCCGCGGTCGAAGCGGGGCGCGACGCTCCGTCGATAAGCCTCGTCGCGGCCCCCCCGAAGTCCGCCCAGGCGCGGGCGCGGATGCTGTCGGGGCTCGCCGACGCGGTCGTCCGGGCCCGCTGCGAGCAGGCCGGCCTCGCGACCGAGCTCGTATCGACGCGCTCCGAGCTCGAGATGCTGCTGGCAGAGGTCGTCACCGGCTCGGTCGAGGAGGGACGCCACCGCCTCATGAAGGGATGGCGGCGCGAGCTCGCGGGGGACGCGGTGGTCGCGCTGGCCGAGGGCCGCATCGCGGTCAAGGCAATTCCGAAGTCTCCGTACGTCGAAGAGCTCGCTCTCGAAAAGGGGTAGGTCATGGTCATGGCAGCGGACGACGAGAGGATCGCTCTCTTTCTGGACTTCGAGAACCTCGCGCTGGGCGCGCGGGACCGCGGGGAACGCCTCGACATGGCGGTGATCATGGAGGCGCTGTCGGAGCGGGGCCGCGTGGTCGTGCGGCGCGCGTACGCGGACTGGAACCTCTTCTCGGAGCACCGCGCCGGCCTGGTCGGCGAGCGCATCGAGATGATCGAGGTCCCGCAGAGGACCGGGATGGTCCGCAAGAACGCGGCCGACATCAAGCTCGCGGTCGACGCGCTGGAGCTCGCGTTCCAGCGGGAGTTCATCACGACGTTCGTGATCGCGTCCGGCGACAGCGACTTCACTCCGCTCGTGCTGAAGCTCAGGGAGTTGAACAAGAAGGTGATCGGCGTCGGCGTCGAGGGATCGACGTCCGAGCTCCTGCCCGGCGCGTGCGACGAGTTCCTCTTCTACGAGGGATTGCTCGGCCGCGGCTCGGGGAGCTCGCCGCCGCGCCGGCGGCGCCGCCGCAAGGCCGAAGGCGTCGAGCCGCCGAGCGACGGCGACGAGTCGCCGTCGGACATCGCCGAGATCTCGCGTCAGGTGACGCGCACGTTGAGCGGCCTGCAGCGCACGACCGACGGTTCGGTGCTCTCGTCGATGATCAAGCGCGCGCTGCTGCGGAAGGATCCGACCTTCGCCGAGGGCGACTACGGATTCAGGACGTGGGGGGAGCTGATGCAGCACCTCGCGTCGCTCGGCGTCGTCGAGCTGCGCACGGGGACCGCCGAGGGCGACCCCGCTGTCGACTTCCCCGCGGAGGGCGGGGGCCAGGAGCGGGCGTTCGACCTGCTGAAGGAGACGGTCGAGGAGATCGAGCAGCGCAACGGGTCGCCGCCCTTGTCCGGGCTCAAGGACCAGCTCCGCAAGAAGAACCCCGGCTTCAGCGAGAAGGACTACGGCTACGGGGGCTTCCTGCAGTTCGTGAAGGCCGCGAGCGCGAAGGGCGTGGTCGACATGGACTGGGACGACGAGGTCGAGGACTACTTCGTCTCGGCGCAGACCTAGCTGGCTAGCGGAGCCACGTCCTCACTATCGCCTTGCTGAACCCCCACGCGTAGCGGAACGTCGTCGGCTTCTTCGTCGCGCCGCTGGCGCGGCGCCTCAGCGTGATCGGGACCTCGACGACCGACAGCCCCTTCCGCGCCGCGTCGAGGATGACCTCCGACACGTAGAACTGGTCCTGGCGCAGGTCGAGGTGCCGCAGCGCCTCCGACGTCATCGCGCGGTATCCCGTCGAGGGGTCGGTGATCGGCGTGCGGCCGAGCGTCGTCAGCAGGCGCGCGAACAGCTTCACGCCCCAGTTCCTGACGCTGGACTCGACCTCGAAGGACCCGAGCACGCGGGATCCCTGGACCATGTCGGCGCGGCCCGCGAGCAACGGCTCGACGAGCCGCTCCATCTCCTTCGGGTCGTGCTGCCCGTCGCCGTCGAGCGTCACGACGACGCGCGCGCCGGCGCGCAGCGCCGCCTCGTACCCGAGCCTCACGGCGGCGCCCGAGCCGCGGCGCAGGTCGCGGCGGATCACCGCGGCCCCCAGCCGCGCAGCAGTGGCCTCGGTCGCGTCGGTGCACCCGTCCGCGACGACGATCGGCACGAGGGGCATTCCCGCGACGTCGTAGGGCATCTGGCCGAGCACCGCGGGGAGGTTGTCGGCCTCGTTGTAGGCGGGGATCACGACCGCGCACGCGCCGACGGGAGGCGCGAAGCCGCTCTCGTCGAGGCGCCGGAGCGCCATGTAGTCGACCAGGTCCCCGAGCTCGTTCGAGAGAAGGTCGTCGCGCGAGAAGCTGCGGAATACGAGAGCGAGCGTGAACAGGTTCGAGATGACGAGAAGGCCGATGATCCTCCGTTCGCCGCCGGGCTCGAACCCGAGGGCGGCGAGGAGGGGATCCAGGAGCGAGGGGGCGACCGCGGCCACGGCGAGGCCGCCGGCGACGATCGCGACGACCAGGAGCTCCCCGCGCCGCAGCTGCCGCTTGCGGTAGCGCGCGACGGCGAAGCCCGCGAGCAGCGCGGCAACCAGAGCGCCAAAGATCCTCAGACCCATCGAGCAGGTTTCCTTTCGGCGGCGGTTCGGCCGGCCAAGGCGTGCGAAGGGGCCGGATGCGGCCCCCGAGCAGGCTAGCAGAGGGGCCGCCGGGGGTTCCGGAGGGGGCGTTTCGTCCAATCCGCCGCTTTTCGACCTTTTGCTTGCCTTACTGTACCGGGCGGAAGCCGGCAGAGCGGGAGGTGGCGACGGTGTCGTGGAGGGCGGTGGCGAGGTCGCTCCAGAAGCGTCCGCCCGCGGTCACTCTGGTGCTGGGCGTCGCGATGGTCCTGGCGACGGCCGCCCTCGACTACGCGACCGGCGAGGAGCTGGCGTTCTCGGTCTTCTACCTCGTGCCCGTCGTCGGAGCGGCCTGGGTGGGTTCACCTCTCGTCGCCGGGGTGGTCGCGATCTCGGCCGGCGCGGCGTTCCCCGTGAGCGACCTCCTCGCGGGTGACGACCCTTCTGCGTCGTGGGTGCCGGTGTGGAACTTCGTCGTCCGGTCGGGGACGTACCTCGTGGTCGCGGGCCTCACGCGTGCGCTGCGGCAGGCGCTCGAGCACGCGCGCCGGTTGGCGCAGATCGATCCTCTGACCGGCGCGCTGAACGCCCGGTCGTTCCAGGAGGCGACGGAGCGGGAGATCGCACGCGCGCGCAGGACCGAGCGGCCGATGACGGTGGCGTACCTCGACCTCGACGGGTTCAAGGCGGTGAACGATACGTTCGGACACGCGGCCGGAGACGACGTGCTGCGGCAGGTGTCGGAGGCGCTGTGCGGCGGCACGCGCCCCGTCGACGTAGTCGGACGCATGGGTGGCGACGAGTTCGCGCTCGTGCTCCCGGAGACGGACTCGGGGGCCGCGGCCAACCCGCTCGACCGGATCCGCGCGGCCGTGAGCGCGATCGCGAGCCGGACGGGCTACGGCATCTCCGTGAGCATCGGCGCGGTCACGTTCCTGCGGCCGCCGGACGACGTGAACGCGCTGCTGCGCGCGGCGGACCAGGCGATGTACGAGGCGAAGGACGCGGGCAAGGACCGCGTGCAGCAGCGAGTGGTGAGGCTGCCCGAAGAGAGCGACAAGTACTAGCTCTCGTAGTGGCCGATGTATGCGGAGACCACGTGGCCGTCCTCGTACAGGACGACGCGCGCGTAGCCGAGTCCTGCGCCGGGCGTCGTCGCACCCGTAGCGTCGCAGGTGCTCGTCTGCCGTCAGGGCATCCGTCACGGGTTCAGGTACGGGCGCTTCGGCCGCGGGACTGGGTCGACCTCGCTCGCGTCGACGATCACCTCGCGGCCGAGCGGGTACATGGCGCCGGTCACGCGCACCCAGTCGTCCTGCGCGAGCTCACCGGGCGGGGCACCGACGATCCGGACCTGTATCGACAGCGCGTCGGCGACGCAGCACGAGACCAGGAAACGGGACAGCATGAACTCGTCCGCGGGCATGCCCTCGTCGCGCGCGACGAACCCGACGAAGGACACCTCGGACCCGGCGTGCTTCACGAGGGCGTGCATCGCCTCGCGCGACCGGAGCGCGCCGGCGACGTCGACGAGCGTGAGCTCGCCGGACTCGATGTCCTCCGCGGTCGTCGTGTAGCCGGAGCTGACGAAGCTCGAGCGCCGGGAGGCCGCGTAGGACCCGAGGGCCGCGGGTGGAAGCGCAACCGTCGCGACGACCGGCACGACGATCGCGCCGAGACGCCACGCGTCGCCGCGCTTCAACGGCTCCGGGTGCGGCGTGCGGGCGGACCACAGACGTCCCGCGACCGCGATCGTCAGGATGATCGCTCCCATCGGCACGACCCAGTCCGTCCGGTCCGACAGATAGAGGAACGAGCGCTCCGTCAGCAGCAGCCACCAGAACAACGCGGCCCACGCGGCCATCGCCGCGGCCGACGCGACCCTCGCCCCCGACCAGTGGCGGCGTCCCGGCCTCTCGAGCGTCGCCTCGGCGGTCGTCATCCGACGAGCACCTCGATCCAGAGCGTCCCCGCCAGCACGACGGCGGCGACCGAGACGATCACGGTGCGCAGGAAGCCGCGCGTGAAGGTCGCGGAGTAGAGGAACCCCAGCTTCGTGTCGACCATCGGCCCGAAGACCAGGAACGCGAGCTGCGCGCCGGCGCCGAACTGGACGAACGAGGCGGCGACGAACGCGTCGGACTCCGAGCACAGCGACAGCACGAACGCGAGCGCCATCAGTGCGAGCAGGTCGACCACGGGCGTCCCCGCGACCGAGCCGATAACCGACTGCGGGACGAACGTCTGGAGGGCCGCGGCGACGACCGCCCCGAGCACGAGGTACCGGCCCATGAACACGAAGTCACCGGAGAGGTGCGTGAAGAACGCGCCGGCGCGGCTCGACTCGTCGTGATGGTGCTCGTCCTCGCCCGGCCGCGGGCGCAGCAGCTCGGCCCTCGATTTGTTCGCCACGACCCAGCCGACGGCGACGGCGGCGACGAGCCCGAGCCCCGCCCGCCCGAGGACCATCGGCCACAGGATGTCGCGGCCGCGGTACGCGACGAACGTAGACGCGATCACGACGGGGTTCAGGATCGGCGCCGCGAGCATGAACGTCACCGCCGCGGCAGGCGACAGTCCCTTCGCGGCCAGCCGCCGCGCGACCGGCACGCTGCCGCACTCGCACACGGGGAAGGCGAAGCCCGACAGCGCGGCGGCCGGGAGCTGCAACGGGCGCGGGAGGCCCGTCAGCTTCTCGAAGAACCGTGCGGGGACGAAGACCTCGATCGCCGCCGAGACGACCGCGCCGAGTAGCACGAAGGGGACGGCCTCGATCAGCAGCGACGAAAAGACCAAGAGGAAGTTCTGGACCTCGGCGACGCGCCCGGGCTGGAAGAGCTGCAGCAGCAGGGCCGCGGCGGCGAGGGCCGCGAGGACTGGGCCCGCGCTCGCCCACGACGCGCCGCGCGGGGGGCGGAGCGCGACGTCGGCCATCAGCAGTACCTCCCGAACGACACCGCGATCGCGGGGAAGACGTCGGCGAAGACCGGATCGCCGGAGCCGTCTCTCATCTTGGCGAGGTCGCGCAGGACCTCCTCCTCGCTCACGCGGCGCCGGGCCAGCGCGTCCTGGTCCACGAAGAACCCGCCGGGCACGATCCGCTCGACGAGCGACGCGGTGTCGTCCCCGGGGATCGCGGCGGGATCGAGCACCTCGCCGCCGCGACCGGCCGAGCCCGTCGCCGTGAACACGACCGTCAGCGAGCCGTCGGAGACCTCCGCCCCGCGCCGCAGCACGACGCGCAGCACGTCGTCGAGCGTCTGGCGGCCCCCCTCGACCGCGACCACGGCGAGATCGGGGACGGCGTCGGCTCCGAACGAGTCGTCGAGGAGCTCGCGGACGTCGCGCGGCTCGCGGCCCTTCTCCGTCTTGACGAACCGGTCGCGGTCGACGTCGATGTACCAGTCGCCTCCGACGGCGCCGAGAAAGGAGCGCCGCGCCGCGGCCATGCCGATCACCGGCTCCTGTCCCATCTCCTCGTCGAGGTCGTCGGCCAGCGTCGCGATCACCGACACCGGGCTGCGCGGCGACCACGCCTTGCGCAGCACGCCTGCGTCGTCGCGCACGTACGTCCCGGTGATCCCGTGCTGCGACGGACGCCCGCCCGTCCCGATCGTCGTGAGCACCGCCGCGGGATCGACGGGGACCGAGACGGTGTCGCCGGCGCGCGTCGACGCGCCCGACGCCATCAGGTCGGACACCACCGGCCCGTTGCCGAGATCGGCCGAGCCGCGCCCGACCCAGACGACCTGGACGACCAACCGGGGGGGAACGCGTGCGGCCACTCCTTCGATCGCGGCCCCCGATCGCACGTCCGGGTGGGGTCTGTCGAAGCCGAGGACGGCCGCGATCGTCGGCGCCACGTCGTCGAGGCCGGTTCCCGCGGGGATCCGCGCCTCCGGGTTCGTCCCGCTGCCCCAGAAAGCGATCGGGACCGCCGTCGACTCGCCGGCGGAGGTCGAGGGCCACGGCACGCCGTCGCCCGCGACGAGGCCTTCGTCCGCGGCGACCGCCAACAGGTCGGGGGACCGCCCCTCGCGGAAGCCGGCCGCGACCCGCCCGCGGACGTCGTCCGGCAGCGAGCAGAAAGGGATCTCCGACGACGCGTTCGCGGGCTCGTCGCAGGAATGCCCCGCGCAGAACGCGCGCAGGACGCCCGCGGGAATGCCCGCGAGCGCGACGAGGCAGAGAAGAACGAGGGTCCGGCGCCCGGCTCCGAGGCTCGTCTGGCCCGGTGCCCCGGCCGTGTTCCGGTGCCGTGAGAGCACGGCCTCACGCTACCGTGAACCCCATGGCTATCGGTGATCGCGTCGTGCTCCCGGCGCGCGCGCCGCAGCGCTCGCTGCCGTGGCTGCTGGTGCCGGCAGCGGCCGTCGCCGCCGTCGGGCTCGTCAGGCTCACCGCGCTCGGACGGGCCGCTGAGGTCGAGACGTTCGTTCTCGTCTTCACGTCGATCGTCGTCGAGGCGCTGCCGTTCATCCTGCTCGGCGCGCTCGTCTCCGCGGCCATCGAGGTGTACGTGCCGGACCGGGCGTTCGACCGCCTCGCCCGTCTGCCGGCGGCGCTGCAGATCCCCGGAGCGGCGCTCGGCGGTCTGGCGTTCCCGGTGTGCGAGTGCGGCAGCGTCCCGGTCGCCCGGCGCCTGATCACTCGGGGGCTGCATCCGGGAGCCGGCCTGGCGTTCATGCTGGCCGCGCCGATCCTCAACCCGATCGTGATCTTCTCGACCGTCGTCGCCTACGGGGGCCGCGGCCTCGCGCTGGAGATGGCGGCCGGGCGCATCGTCCTCGGGCTCGCGCTGGCTGTCGTCGCCGGATGGGCGCTGGGCAACGTCCGGCCGGACGACCTGCTCCGACCCCGCGCTGACGAGGGCGCGTGCGAGCCGTCGCACGCCGGGCGGAGGTCCGCACTGTTCGTGGAACACCTCGCGGCCGACTTCTTCTACATGGGCAAGTTCGTCATCGCGGGCGCCGCGCTGGCGGCGTTGCTGCAGACGGCGATTCCGCAGAGCCTCGTCTCGGGAGTGGCGCGCACGCCGGTCCTCGGATCGCTCGCGTTGATGGCTATCGCGTTCGTCCTGTCCCTGTGCTCCGAGGCCGACGCGTTCGTCGCCGTCTCGTTCACGCCCTTCCCCGTCGGGTCCCAGCTCGCGTTCCTGGTGTTCGGCCCCGTCGTCGACGCGAAGCTGTCGTTCCTCTACGGCGCGACGTTCCGGGGCCGGTTCGTCCTCCGGTTGGTGGCGGTCGCGCTCCCGGTGACGCTCGCGGGCTCGCTGTGGTTCGAGGTGCTGGTCGGATGAGCGACCGCCGCCGGATCGCCCGCGGTGCCGTGCTCGCCTGCTGGGCCGCGTTCTTCGCGTGGCTGCACGTGAGCGGCGAGAAGACGCGCTACCTCGGCCCCCGCACGTACTGGGTCGTCGTGTTCGGGGCGATCGTCCTGGGGGCCGCGGCCCTGGCGCACTTCGTCACCGCCCGCCGTGCCGCCGCACGCAAGCTCGAAGGGCGCGACGCCGCGGGCATCGCCACGCTGCTCGTCCCGCTCCTGGCGGTCGCGGCGGTCCCGTCGGCACAGCTCGGCGCGCTCGCAGCGTCGCGCAAGACGGCCGGCGCGGGGGCCGCGGCGGTCGGCGCGATAGCGCCTCCGGCTCCCGCGGCGGGTGAGGCGCTTTCGTTCGCGTCGATCCACTACGCGAGCGAGTCGGAGATGTACGCCGCGGAGGCCGGGATCGCGGAGGGCATGGAGGTCGAGCTGACGGGCTTCGTCACACACCCGCAGGGTCTGCCGCCGGGGACGCTCGGGCTGACACGCTTCCAGGTGTCGTGCTGCGCCGCCGACGCGGTCCCGTTCACCGTCCCGCTGGTGATCGACCCTGCGAGCAGGGGCGACGACACGTGGCTGCGCGTCTCGGGCCACCTCGCGTCGAGGGACGGGACGTTCGCGATCGAGCCCGACCATGTGACGGTCGTGGACGCCCCCGCAGACCCGTACCTGTACTAGTCTGCGGCGTCCCGTCGGGCGAACCCAAAGCAGGAGGGTCCTTGCCGAAACGCGTCGTCGCAGTCGTCGCGCTCGCGCTCGCGGCCGCGTTCGCGGGGTGGTACGCGCTCCGGCCGGAGGCAGGCTTTCCGCGCGACGCCCCGACCGAGAACGCCATGGCCCGCTCCGTCGGCTCGCAGGTGATGCAGCACCTCTGGCTCGGCCACGTACCGGGACGGTCCGGCGAGGTCCTGATGGTGCCGAAGCCGCACCACTTCCTCATCAGCAACTGGGACATGACCGCGCTGGCGGGACCGACTCCGCCGCTCGGGAGCACCCACCCGAACCCGTGGAGCTATCTGACGCGCGTCCCGATCATCGTCCACGGTCCCGGCATCCCTCGAGGCGTCACGATGAAACACCCCGTCGACATCGCCGCGATAGCGCCGACGTACGCGCGGATCCTCGGCATGTCCGAGTTCCAGGCCGAGGCGAACCCGCTACGCGAGGTCTCGCGAAACGTGGGGAAGAGGCCGAAGCTGATCTTCACCATCGTGATCGACGGGGGCGGGTGGAACACGCTGCAGCACCACCCCGATTCGTGGCCGACGATCGAGAGCCTCTCCCGGACCGGCCTCACGTACGTCAACGCGACGATCGGTTCGGCCCCCTCGATCACCGGCGCGCTCCATGCGACCTTCGGCACCGGCGTCTATCCGCGTACGCACGGGCTGCCCGGCCACGTCATGCGCGCCGCCGACGGTGAGCTGGTGGACGTCTACCTCGACGAGGCCGACCCTCGGTTCCTCGACGCGCCGACGGTCTCGGAGCTGTGGGACGTCTACAACGAGAACCGGCCGGTCGTCGGGACCGTCGCGTTCGAGGGATGGCACCTCGGGATGATCGGGCACGGCGCGCAGCGGCAGGGCGGCGACAAGGACGTGGCGGTGCTGTGGGAGCGCGACGAAGAGGAGTGGTGGACGAACGAGGACTACTACTCGCTGCCGCCGGGGATCGAGAACGTCGACGTCGCGCGGCTGGAGCAGTACGAGGAGGAGCTCGATCCGCGGGACGGGCTCACCGACGGGACCTGGTTCGGCCACACCGTCGAGCAGCTGCGCGACAAGGCGATCCGGCCGGGCACGCCCGCGTTCGTGCGGTTGACGGGCGACGTGATCGTCGACTTCATCCTCGGCAGCGACCTCGGGCGAGACGCGCTCACGGACCTGTTCTGGGTCGAGATGAAGATGCCCGACCACGCGGGGCACTCGTGGAACATGGTGCGCCCCGAGCAGGCGGACGTGCTGAGGGAGACCGACGCGCAGATCGCGCGCATGAAGTCCGCGCTCGACGAGGTCGTCGGCCCGGAGAACTACCTGCTGCTGATCAGCGCCGACCACGGCCAGCAGCCGCTGCCCGAGCTGCACGGCGGATGGCGCATCAACACCGGCGAGGTGCGTGCCGACATCGAGGAGCGCTTCGGGAAGGTCGTCGAGAAGGTGACGCCGGCCGACGTCTTCCTGGACATGGACGCGATGGCGCGCGAGGGCTGGGAGCCGGCCGACATCGCGCGCTATCTCGGCAGCTACACCGTGGCAGACAGCATCCCCGAGGGGCAGCCGGGCGCGGACCTCGTTCCCGAGGGACGCCTCGACGACCGCGTCTTCGCCGGCGCGTTCTCGACGGGATTCCTGGAGTCGCTCGACCCGGTGGCCGACCCCGACCTCATCGAGTCGTTCGGCGAAGGCGACTATCCGGAGAGCTCGTTCGTGCTCCCCGACGGACAGTAGGGTGCGCCGGTGCTGAGACGCGGCCTCGCCCTGCTCTTCCAGAACCGTGACTTCGGCTCGCTCATGGGCGCGCAGTTCTTCGCGCAGGCGGGCGACGGGCTGGTGCAAGTCGCGCTGGCGGCGAGCATCGTCTTCGGGGGTCAGAAGGGCTTCGACCTCGAGGGCGCGAAGTCGCCGGACGACTTGCTGCGGATCGCGCTCTACATCTTCATCCCGTACACGATCGTGAGCCCCTTCCTCGGCGTCGTCATCGACCGTTGGGACCGGCGGCGCCTGCTGATGGTCGCGAACGCGTTCCGCGCCGGGGTGATCGCGGTGATCGGCCTCGGCGGCGTCGCGGACCTGCCCGACGCGGTCGTGTTCGGTGCGTTCCTGCTCACGCTGAGCTCGACGCGCGTCGTCCTGGCGACGAAGGCCGCCGCGCTGCCCGAGACGTTGCAGGGCTCCTCCCTCGTCGAGGCCAACGCCGTGTCCCAGCTCGGGGGCGCGTTGTTCCAGCTCGGCGGCGCCGGCATCGCGCTCGTCGCGAAGAAGTACCTCGACGCGGAGCCGATCGTGCTCTTCGGCGCGCTCGTCTACCTCGGCGGCGCGATCTTCCCGCTGTTCATGCGTTCGATGGACCCGGACCGCAAGCGGACGACCCTCGGACAGGAGGTCGCGCACGTGGCGCGCTCGATCGCGCAGGGGCTGCGCGAGGTCGCGCGGACGCCGAAGGCGGGGGCGTCGATCACGACGTACTTCTGGCTGCGCTTCTTGTGGAGCTTCGTCCTCGTCGGCATCGGCTTCACCGCGCGCGAGCTCTTGGCCGACGACGACCTGCAGGTGGCGATCCTCACCGGCGGTGCGGGCGCCGTGGGCGCGGCCCTCGGCTTCCTCTTCGCAAGCAAGCTCCTCCAGCGCGTGGCGTCGACCGCGCGGCTGGTGCTCTCGGCGTCGGCGGTCGCGGGGATCGCGGTCACGGTGCTCGGCGCGCTCGAGATGAAGCTCTCGATCGCGGCCCTCGCGTTCTTCCTGGGCTTCGGGTTCTTCCTGGCGAAGATCTCGCTCGACTCCCTCGTCCAGGAGGCCCTCGGCGTCGACTTCCGCGGCCGCGCCTTCTCGCTCTACGACATCGCGTACAACGTCGCGTGGGTCCTGGCGGCCGGGATCATGAAGGTCGCATGGAGCGACGACTCGAAGGGGCTGCTGCTCGCGGGGGCCGGCGTCGTCTTCCTCGCCGGGATTGCGGCGATCGGCGGATGGTTCAAGCGAGCGGGTCTGCTACGGACGGAAGCCCCGGCCGCAGCGCGGTAGCACGGCGCCGCGCCGCCGCCGCGCTCACCGCGCTCGTGGTCGCGCTGTCGCTCGGCGGCATCGCCCTGGAGGCGTACGAAGAGATGCGGCTCGGGCCGGTCCCGTCGTTCGAGGAGCAGGCGTGCGCGCTGCCGCGAGCGTGGCTCGAGCGCACGCGGCGCGGCTACTACGCCCCCCGGTCGGGCCAGATCTCGTTGTTGCCGAAGACCCCCGCCTACATGGCGAGCGGCGGCGACGGATGGAGCCACTCGGGGCCGTGGCCCTACCTCCAGGACGTGCCGCTCGTCTTCTACGGGCCGGGGATCGTCCCGGCCCTGGGTGAGGTCGACACGCCGGCGACTCTCGCGGACGTAGCCCCGACCATGGCGAGGCTGAGCGCCGCGACGTTCCCCACGACCGACGGCCACCGTCTCGACGAGGTCACGTCGATGCACTCCCACCCGCGGCCGCGGCTGATCCTCGTGATCGTGTGGGACGGCGGCGGGTGGAACACGCTGCGCATGTACGACGGCGACTGGCCGAACCTGGCGCGGCTGATGCGCGGCGGAGTGTCGTACACGAACGCGACCGTGGGGTCGTCGCCGTCCGTCACGCCCGCGGTGCACTCGACGCTCGGCACCGGCGCGTACCCGTGGCGCGCGGGCGTGACCGGCGTGCCGGTGCGCGACGAGGAGGGCGAGATCGTGGACGCGTTCCTCGACGGGGAGTCCTCGCGCTTCCTCCAGCTCCCGACCTTCGCGGAGCGATGGGACGAGCTGCACCGAGGGCGGCCGCTGGTCGGGATGCTCGGCTACGAGCCGTGGCACCTCGGGATGATCGGCCGGGGGGCCGAGCGCGCCGGCGGTGACAAGGACGACGCGGTGTGGCTGAACGTCGAGACCAACGAATGGATCACGAACACCGACCACTACAGGCTTCCGCCTGCGGTCGCACGCACCGAGGGACTCGACGGGTATCTCGACGAGCTCGACGCGCGGGACGGCGCGATCGACCGGTCGTGGCGCGACAACGCCATCCTCGACGAGCCCGATCGAGTGGAGGAGACGCCCGCGTTCATCCGGTTCCACGCGGACGCGCTCGTCAACCTGATCCGGGCCGGAGGCTACGGCGACGACGACGTCACCGACCTGCTGTTCACGAACTTCAAGCAGATCGACCGCGTCGGCCACTACTTCAACATGGCCTCGCCCGAGGTGCGCGACTCCTTGATCGCCACCGACGAGCAGCTCGGCCGCATCGTCGCCGGCGTGGAGGGCGACGTCGGCCGCGGGAAGTACGTCGTGATCGTGACCGCGGACCACGGGCAGCAGCCGGATGCAGACGCGGTCGACGGCTTCGGGATCGATCCGAACGAGGTGGAGCGTGACCTCGACGTGGCGTTCGGCCCGGTGACGGACGCGGTGTGGCCCACCGAGGTCTTCCTCGACGACGAGGGCGTGGAGCGCGAAGGCGTGACCGTGGAGGAGGTCGCACGGTGGCTGGGCGACTACCGCCTGGAGGACAACGCGGAGGACCGGGACCGCGTGGGCCGCGGCGCGCTGTCGGCGACGGACCGCGTCTTCGACCTCGCGATCCCGTCGCGGATGCTCCCCGGGCTCGAGTGCGGCGGGTAGGATGCCGCCATCCATGGCTGCTACGACCTCGACCGAGCGCGTCCGACCCCCGACAGATCCGCCACCGCCCAGGGCCACCGGGGCCCTCGACCGGTGGCTCGGGCACCCCGCCGCGTTCCTCGCCACGACCGCGATCCTGCTGCTGATCTTCGGGTGGACGTTCGTCGCCGAACCCGGACGCCCGGCCCCGGCCGACGATCCGGCGTACTACACGTGGCGGACCGAGGCGCTGATCGCGAACGAGCCCGTGACGCTCCTCGAGGCGACGGGGCCGCTGGACATGTACTCGGGCGGTTACCGGGTCACGACGCCGGTAATCGCGGCGTACTTCCGCGAGCTCGGGGGCGGGGCGCTCCTGACTCCGACGGCGTTGCTCGCGGTCGGCCTGCGCGTCGTGATCCCGCTGCTGCTCGCCGGGTTCGCGTACCGGCACCGGCGGGATCCGCTGATCTTCCACTCCGTCGCGTTCGGGTCGGCGAGCCTGTTGCTGACGCCGCCGTTCGGCGGCTACCTCGACAACGTCCTCACGCTGTTCTTCCTCGGCGCGTCGCTGTTCTTCATCGAGCCGGCGCGCCGGTCGTGGGTGGCTCGCCTCGTCTTCGCGGGGTTGCTCGTGCTGTCGGGGATGACGCACCCGACCACGCTCGTGATCTTCTGCGCGGTGCTGGGCGTCATGGCCGCGGCGCGGTGGGCGTTCCGCGGGTTCGACCTCCGCTCGACGACCCGGGACGACGGGCCGATGCTGGCGTCGGCGTTCGCCGCCGCGGTGGTCACGTTCCTGATCTGGAAGATCGGGATCTGGGGCCAGTCCGCGCCCCTCAGCGACGCGGCCCTGCCCCCGCCCGCCGACGCGGACTTCTTCAAGACCCGCCTGGGGGGATGGCTGACCGCGATGCGGCCGGTACTCAACGGCCCGCTGTTCCTGATCGGCGCCGCCGGCCTGCTGGCCGCGGGCAAGCGCGCCACCGAGGACGAGCTGTCGCGCGTCGCGCTCCTGTGGCTCGCGCCGCTGGCGGGGATCTTCGGTTTCCTCGCGGGCGTCGCGTACCCCTACTACCGCTTCTTCAACACGACGCTGGCGTGGATCCTGCTCGTCGGCATCGGCATCTGGTTCGCGGCGCGGTGGTTCCTGTCCGTCGCGTCCCGCGGCGGCGCCGCGCAGCTCGCGCTCGTCGGAATCGTCGCGCTCGCGGTGGTGGTCGGGACGAACTTCACCTCCGGGCTCGAGCAGTCGCACTGGAACGACGTGTCGGACGCGTGGCTGAAACCGGACCAGAAGGAGACGCTGCTGCCGGTGCGGACGCTGCTCGAGAAGGAGGACCCCGACACGCCGGTCGTCTTCGTCGTCGACGACGAGGCCCCCGAGGAGGTGCGGATCTACGGGTTCGCGAAGCTCGCCGGCAACGTCACGCGCTACGCGGTCCCCGACGAGATGCAGGACCAGACCGCCTACTACCTCGGGGCGGCCGAGCTGTTCACCCAGGGACTCCCGACGGTGCGACCGGACGACGACTACTACCGCGACCTGTCGCAGGCGTCGCTGGAGGACGTCGAGGACGTCTTCGAACGCACGGGTGAGGACGATCCCGACCCGTTCGTCGTCATCCCGGCCGCGTTCAACCGTACCGGGAGGAACTCGCACCACTTCGACTTCGGTCTGACGGACCATGTCGCGGCGATGATCATCCGGCCGAACCACGCCATCCCCGAGGAGATCCGCGTCGACGCCCCGCTTCCCGAGTCGGAGACCGACGAGGGGTCGTTCCTGCGGATCCCGATCATGCTCCTCGTGCTCGCGCTCCTGGCGCTGCCGGGGTGGCTGCTGCTCAAGGGCGCCTTCCCGGAGGCGGGGTTGAGCGACGCGCTCGGGCTCGTCCCCGCGCTGGCGACGGCCCTCCTGGCCGTGGCGGGGATCGCCGTGCTCGCCGTCGCCCGCGCGCCGTTCGGCGCCGCGCTGGAATGGGTGGCATACGCACTCGCTCTGGCGCTCGGTGCCCTCGCTTTCCTGCGCGCCCGCCGCTCGCCCGCCGCGACCGTCTGACGGCGCGGGCCGGGCGTAGCCTGCGGACGCCAATGCAGCGTGACGGCAGGACGTGCCCGCAGCTCCCGGGGAACGGTTCCTACGGGATCGGTGTCAGGATAGAGGTATGAACCCGGTGGAGGCTGCTAACTGGGGAAGCCTTACGACTATTGAGCAGAAGGCGTACACGTGCGGACACTGTGGCCGCGACGTTGGCTCCTCGATGGGTTTTTCGCAAGGACCGTCCGGTCCGGGGCGCATCTATATCTGTGGCTTCTGCAGGCGTCCCACCTTCATCAGCCTCATCGAGGATATCCAGGTTCCGGGACCTCGATTCGGCCGAAGTATCGACCATCTGCCCGAGGCTTTGGGCGTTCTCTACGACGAGGCTCGCTCCTGCATGGCAGTAAACGCGTTCACTGCGGCTGTTCTGGCGGCGCGCAAGATCCTGATGCACGTGTCGGTCGACCTAGGGGCGAAGGAAGGGCGCACCTTCCTCAACTACATCACGTTCCTGGTACAGAACAATCACATCTCCGCCCGGAGCAAAGTGTGGGTGGATCACATTCGCGCGAAGGGTAATGAGGCGAATCATGAGATCCGTCTGGCGACGCGGGACGAGGCCGATCTGCTGCTCCGTTTCGTGGAAATGCTCCTTCGAATCACGTACGAGTTCCCGGAGAGCGTTCCAGCTGTGGAAGCGGGCGTTTCAGTCGCATCGGAATCCCTGGAGCGACCGGCCAATGGATCTCGAGAATAGGTGTACTCGACGCTGGGGGTAGCCTCGGGTACGTTGCGTCTCCAATGGCGGCGAGGTTTCATCCCGTTCACGATTGGACTGTGCCTAGTCGCGCACACGCCGGTGTGGGCGGCTCCCTCGCCCGCTCCCGATCCGATCGTGGAACAGCTTGAAGTCGAGAAGCTGCGCGAAGAAGTGGAGAAGCTGGAGATAGAGAACGATAATGCCACCGGGATCGAAGGCTTCGTGGCATCCTATGGCGGCGTCTTAGCCGGTCTAGCGGCAATCGCAGGTGTAGTCCTCACATTCAGGAAGCAGATTGACGACCAGTCGAGGCAGCGCACGCTGGACCGGGAGCAGCAAGAGAAGGACCGGGAACAACGCGAGCGCGAGCGCCTCAACCGGCGTGAGGAGAAGTTCGCGAGCGCGCTGGAGGGACTCGGCTCCGATAGTCCGTCGGTGCAGATCGGCGCGGCGACGACTCTTATAACCTTCATCAGCGATGATGACGATCACTTGCTACACGAAGTGAGGATGGCGGCGCTCGCGAACCTTAAGGTCGACCGCCCCCAGACGGTCAAGAAGGTGCTCGTGAGCGTCCTTCAGAGGGCGTCCCAGGAGGCTCCGCTGGAGTCCTTTGAGCGCGACCTCTCGCGGGCCGATCTGGAGCGCATCGACCTGGCCGGAGTGGACCTCTCGGGAGGCGATCTAGCATTCGCGAATCTTTGCGGTGCGGAGTTCGCCGGGGCAAACCTATTCAGGGCGAAGGGGTACGAAGCAAGGTTGGATCGTGCCCGAATGACGAAGGCTGATCTGAGCGAAGTGCGTTTTCACAAGATTTCCGGGGAAGGCACGCTGTTCCACGAGACGCGGCTCGTGATGAGTCATTTCAAGGAGGCCTCGCTTCCCAGGGCGCAGTTCCAGAGGGCAAAGATGCAGTCATCTCACTTCGATGGAGCAAAGCTGGTTGGTGCGAAGTTCGAGGAGGCCGATTTGAACGACGCGTATTTCCTGCGCGCTCAGTTCGACGAACCTGCACTCGTCTCACTGACGAGAGCCGTGAATTGGCAGAAAGCCCATTTCGATGCCGACGTACGAGCTCGTCTTGACGAGCTCGTACGGCCCGCTCCCGGCAAGGAAAGTGCCGGGCCCGACGAAGGGTCACCCCGCTAGGGGTCCCGACGACGAACCCGACTCGCGGAGAATACTGGAGTTGGTGCATCAGCGGGCTTGAGCCGCCGATCAGTGAAATCACCGGGGGGCGAGCGCGTTCTCGGGTGATGCATCCCGGCCGGTAGCCTGCCGGGGATGCCATCGATCAAGCCGCCGTCGCGTCCACTCGGCATCCTTGCCGTGGCGGGGCTCGCAGTCGGGCTCGTCGCCTCCCTGATCGGCGGCGTCGGCCCCGGCGTCGTGGGGCTGTGGGCGTTGACCGTCGCCGCGGTCGCGCTGGCGTTCGTGCTCCCGCTGCCGTGGGCCGTCGTGTCGCCCCTCTACATGGGCGTCCTCGGGTGGATCGTCGACATGCTCCCGTTCGTGATCCTCGCCGGGTGGGCCGCGGTCTCGGTGCGCTGGGGCCTCATGCTGCTGAACGAACGCCGTCTCCCGCGCGGGGGCCGGTGGATCTGGCTTCCGGTCGGCCTCGTCGCGTGGACGGCCCTCGGCGTCCTCGTGATCACGTCGCTCGACTTCAAGCACTTCCTGCTGCTGCTCGGCATCCAGGTCGTCGCCAGCGCCGCCGTCCTCGTGGTCGTCGACGTGCTGGGCGAGTACGAGGCGCGCGTCCAGCTCGTCTCCGGGCTCGTCGGCTTCGTCGTCGTGCTGTCGGTCGCGGTCTTCCTGCAGTGGATCGGGGTGCCGATCGAGAGCCTCCAGGACTCGAGCGCTCGCCGGCGCGTCGAGGCGGCGTACGGGGTCGACGCGTTCCCGAACAACATCGGGATGATCAAGTACGCGCGGTCGGTCAACGCGGGGGCGCTGGAGCTGCGGCGCGCGGTGACACGCGTCGCCGAGGCGAACCCGGACGTCCCCGGGTTCGAGGTCTTCCGGCCGAAGTTCCAGGCGTACGAGAACAGCCTCGTCGTCCGCTTCGAGGGCTCCGCGCGCGCGTTCGAGGACGAGCTCGAGGACGCCGGCGTGACGCTGCTCTACGACAACGTCGGGCTCGCCCCCGCGAACACCGTCCCCCGGATGCGCTCGTTCCCGCGCAACGCGCTGACGTACGCCGGCGCCTCGGCCGCGCTGCTCCCGTTCGCGTTCTTCCTGTCGTGGCGTGACGACAGGCGCCGGCGTCTGCTCGGCCGGGCCGGGGTCGTCGCCTGTCTGTTCGGCGCCGGCTTCTCGCTCGCGCGCGGCGCGTGGGCGGCGATAGCGATCGGGCTGATCTACCTGCTGGTCGACGGGGTCGTCGGCAGGCCGAAGAAGATCCAGACGGTCGTGGCGTGCCTGGCCGCGGCCGCCGTCCTCACCGGCGTGTTCCTCGTGAAGTACCGGGTGGACCCCCTGACCGGGAGGGCCGGGGGCGGCGCGAGCGTCAACACCCGCGACGACCTCTACCGCGAGACGCTCGGGAGCCTCGACGGCATCTACGCGATCCTCGGCTACGGCACCGAGAAGCCGCGCACCGAGACCGGGACGGTCAAGGAGGGCACGCGCTACGTGCCGCGCGCCGGGACGCACTCGACGTACCTCAACTACCTCTTCCGCACGGGGATCCCCGGTGCGCTCGCGATCCTGGCCCTCTACGGCGCCGCGGCCCTGTACGCCCGCGCTGCGGCGCGATCGAAGGAGGGTGAGGAGCGCGAGCTGTCGACGGCCGCGGCGTGGGCCGTCGTGATCGCCGCCGCGCACGCGGTCATCCTGAGCCTCTACGTCGAGCCGATCTACACGCTGATCGTCTCGCTGGTGCTCGGGATCGCGATGGCCGCGGGGATGCGGCTCCCCGTGACGGTCGTGCCGTTCCGTGCCAAGCGCCGCGCGCCTTGAGCGACCGGCGCGACCCTCTCAACGAGGAGGGTCTGACGAAGGAGGCGGCGCGCGACGTCCGCGTCGTGGCGAAGGGCGGCGCCGTCCAGATCTTCGGTCAGGTGACCCAGCGCAGCCTCAGCTTCGTCTTCACCGCCGTCGCGATCCAGCTCATGGGGCGCGCCGGGTACGGCGTCTACCGCGTGGTCGCGCAGGTGCTCGGCATCGCCGCGCAGCTCGGCCTCGCGGGCTTCAACTACGCGACGATGCGCTTCATCACGCGCGCCCGCGCGACCGGGGACGCCGGCGGGGTGCGGGGCGCGGCCCGCGTCGGCATCTGGGGGGCCGCGATCGGGTCCGCGCTCGTCGTCGCTGCCGTTCTCGCCGGCGCGGGTCCTCTCGCCGAGCGGTTTCCCGACGTCGGCGAGAGCAGGTCCGAGCTCGCCACGCTCTTCCGGCTGACGGCGCCGTACGTCCCGCTGTTCGCGCTGCTGCAGGTGTTGCGGTACTGCACGCAGGCGTACAAGACGATGGTCCCGTCGGTGGTCGCCGGCAACGTCGTACAGCCGGGGATCCGGTTCGTGCTCGGCGTCGCGCTGCTGATCGCGGGCTTCGGCGCCGCCGCTGCTCTGGTGACGCTGATGGTCAGCGTCGCCGTCGCCGCGCTCGTCGCCGGCTGGTACTTCGTGCGGTTGATGACCCCCGACGAGCGCACCGCGCGGCCCGCGGCCCCTGCCGGCGCGATGGTGCGGTTCGCGCTGCCCCAGGGCGGCGCGTCGCTGCTCGGCGTCCAGTCGCTCGGGCTCGGCGTCCTCGTGCTCGGTGCCTACAGCGGCGACGTCGCGGTGACCCTGTTCGCGGCGGCGCTGTCGCTGCAGGGGCCGGGAACGGTCTTCCTCGGCGGCATCGTGAACATCTGGGCCCCCGTGGTCTCCGACCTGCACGAGAAGGGCGAGATCGCACGCCTCGAGTCGCTCTACCAGACGATCAACCGGTGGATCGCGACGTTCTCGTTCCCCGTCTTCGCCGCTCTGATCGTCGCGCCCGACGTCTTCCTCGAGCTGTTCTTCCCGAAGGCCACGGGGGCCGCGAGCGCGGTCGCGATCCTCGCGGCCGGCAACCTCTTCTATACGGGCACCGGCCCGACCGGATACGTGCTCTCGATGACGGGCCGGCCGGGAGTGAACCTCGTGAACTCCGCGGCCGGCGTCGCCCTCTACCTGGGGCTCGGGGCCTGGCTGGTCCCGCGCCACGGCGTCGTCGGGATGGCGGCCGTGGACGCGATCGTCACCGCGCTCGTGAACTCGGCGCGGGTTATCGAGGCGTGGGTGCTCGTCGGGGTCCAGCCGTTCGGGCGGTCGTTCGTCAAGCCGGTCGTGGCGACGCTCGTGGGGGCGGCCGTCCTGCTCGCGTGGCGGATGCTTCCCGGCGACGACGTGTGGGTGGACGCCGCCGGCATCGCCGTCGCGGCGGCCGTCTACCTGTGGACGTTGAAGCGGCTGGGTATCGACGCGGAGGAGCGGGTGGTCCTCGACGGGATCCGCCGCCGAGCCGCGAAGACCCGCCGCAGCCTGCCTAGAATCCGTCGCCGATGAGCGTCGACCGCCGTGTGCTGCGCAAGAGCCTCAGGACGAACTTCCGGCCGGGACCGCGCGACTACCTCAACCGCGCGGCGCTCCGCGCCCGGCAGGCCGTGCACCTCCCCGCCTACGCCGCGGGCGGGCGCCTCGACCGGCCGGTGTTCATCATCGGCGCCCCCCGCTCGGGAACGTCGTTGCTGTACTCCGTGCTGCGCGCGGCCCCCGTCTTCGCGCACTGGCCGGGCGAGGCGCACGAGGTGTGGGAGGCGGACTACCATCCCGCGCTGCGCGGGTGGACGTCGAACGCGCTCACCGCCGCGGACGTGGATCTCCGGGCCGCGCAGAGGATCCGGAGGGCCTTCTTCCTGGTCGCGGGGTCGCGCCGGAGGCTGATCGACAAGACCCCGCGCAACGCGCTGCGCGTCTCGTTCGTCGACGCGATCTTTCCGGACGCGCGCTACGTCTACCTCGTGCGCGACGGACGCGAGAACGTGAACTCGCTGATCAACGCGTGGCGCACCCCGCGCTACCGGACGTACCGGTTGCCGCACGCGGTGAAGGGCGTC
Organism: Actinomycetota bacterium; assembly: GCA_030862185.1. Lineage (GTDB taxonomy): Bacteria > Actinomycetota > CADDZG01 > CADDZG01 > WHSQ01 > JALZEG01. The sequence continues at coordinate 713 of JALZEG010000092.1, read as the reverse complement.
GACCCTGAGTGGTGGAAGTTCGTGCTCTACCCGGGGTGGCAGAGCGACTCGGCGGGGCCGCTCGAGGTCGTGTGCGCGCGGCAGTGGGCCGCGTCGAACGAGCACGCGCTGCGCGACCTCGCGCCGGTGGGGGAGCGATCCATGCGGGTGCGCTACGAGGACCTCGTGGACTCTCCGGAGGACGAGGTCGCACGCGTGCTGGAGTTCCTCGAGGTGCCGTTCGACGAGTCGTTGCGGGCCAGGGCCGCAGCCGTGCGGACGACGCCGGTGAACGTCGTCACCCCGCCGGAGCGCGGCAAGTGGCGCAAGGAGAACCCGCGCGAGATCGAGGCGATCGTCCCGTTGATCCGACCGGCAATGGAGGCTCTCGGCTATGAGATCTGAGGTGACGTCGCACGACACTTCGTCGACGCGGGTGCTCGACCTGACGGGGGAGCTGCGGCGCTTTGCCGCGTCGGCCGGAGGCGACGGGCTCGTCAACGTGTTCCTCCCGCACGCGACCGCAGGGCTGGCGATCGTCGAGACGGGCTCTGGCACGGAGGGCGATCTGGTGGACGCGCTCGAGCGGTTGCTCCCGCGCGACGATCGCTACCGCCACAGCCACGGCTCGCGCGGCCACGGCGGCGACCACGTCGTGCCGGCGTTCGTGGCGCCGTCGCTGTCGATCCCGGTCGTCGACGGTGCACCGGCGCTGGGGACGTGGCAGAGTCTCG
>JALZEG010000089.1 GCA_030862185.1 Actinomycetota bacterium | reverse complement strand
CCGGCGCGGTCGACTCCGTCATCCCGCGCTTGAGCCACTCCTTCTGCTCGAACCCGATTCGCGTCTTGCTCGCGTCGTCGGGCGCGTCCGGATCGCTCGCGTACAGCCGGCAGTCGAGGCACCACACGTGCACGTCACCCCACCTGACGTCGAAGTACTCGTCGGTCGGGTTCGCGTGCAGCTCGTCGAACGCGCCGATCGTGTACTCCTGCACGGTCTCGGACCAACCGTTGTCGCCCTGGTAGTCGTGGTCGTCCTGCCAGAGCATCAGCGGCGTCCGGTCGAGCATCCCGGCGATGTTCCTCTCGCGCAGCATCCGCATCCAGCGCGCCTGGAAGTGGTCGGCTCGCCGCGCCACGCACGTGAGGTCCGCGTAGCCCCAGTCGCCCGAGTGGAGGTAGAAGGCCGGCTCGAGCCGTCGCGCCTGCTCGAACGACGGGTACTCCGTCATGCGGCCGGACGTGCAGCAGCCGTACGCGAAGCGCACCGCGGCCCCCGCGGGCGGAGGCGTGCGGAACGTCGCCGCCGGGCCGGGGAACTTGGCGCCGTCGCGCACGGCGAGCGGGCGCCAGTGATAAAGGGTGTCGGGCTCCAGGTCCTCGAGCCAGCGGTGGACCGAACCCAGCTTCCCCTCCGGCCGCCGCGACGGCGTGATCGTCGAGTCGCCGAAGTCCTCGTTCAGCGAGTACTCGAACGCGACCGCCGCCGGCACCTCGGTCCGCGCGGTGACGCGCGCCTTCGTCTCCTCGACCGCGCCGGCGAAACGGTACGCGAAGCGCGGCCCCGGATCCTCGCCGGTGCCGAGAGGCCGGATCGACACGTCGGAGAACAGCGCACGCCCACCGTCGCTCGTCGACGCCGGATTGACCAGCACGCCGCCGAACCCGCGCTCGAGCGGATCGGGATCGTCGGCCTCGAGGCGCACCAGGGTCTCGTCGGATCTGCCGGCCAAACCGGCGATACGTCCTCCGGTGACCGTCAGCGCGACCGTAACCGGGCCGGTGGCCGGCAGCGCCTCCTTCGCGAGCAGCTTCCGGTCGACCACGTCGTAGCGATAGAGCCTCGCCTCGCCCTCGCGCACGAGCAGCGCGTATCCCTCGTCGTACGTCACCCGCGCGACGACACCCGCCTCGACGGGTCCGTCGAGCTCCACGGTCGCCACGACCTCGGCGTCGGCCGCGTCGAGCGAGGGGGCGATGACGGGGCGAGCCATGTACTCGGCGACCTCCTTGCCCTCCTGCAGCGCCTTCTCGACCGCGGGCTCGACCTCGATCACGCCCTTGCCATCCCGCACGGACAGCGGCCCCTCGTAGCGGACGTTGACCCACTTCGACCCCCACCCGGATCCGTCCTGTGGGAACTTCTCGGTCACGGTCGCCGTGGCGCGCTGTGGATCGGCCGGGATCTCGTCGTCGCATCCGCCGAGGAAAGCCAGGGCGGCCGCGGAGCCTCCTGCAGCCTTCAGGAACGTCCGTCTGTCGATGGCGTCGCCTCCGGGTCGGGGATGGCCGCCCGGTAGGATAGGGCCGCCCGGTGGAAACACGTCCCGGTTAGCGGCCGCCTCGGCGGGCGCACCCAAGAGAACGTCCGCGGAAGTTCCACCCTGATACGGAGGTCCAGCTTGAACGCGCCAAACGTGCTGCTGCTGGCGATCGACTCGCTCCGAGCCGACGCCGTCTTCGGCAACCGCGTCCCGACGCCGCGGATCGACGCGTTCGCCGCGAAGGGGGCCGCGTTCACGCAGTGCGTCTCGACCACGACCTCCACGACCCCGTCGTTCTCGTCGATCCTCACCGGCTGCTATCCGCCGAAGCACGGCGTGCGCGGCCTCCAGGGCTACCGCCTCTCCGAGACCGTGACGACGATGGCGGAGGCGTTCGCCGGCGCCGGGTACCACACGCACGCGGAGGTCACCGGCCCCCTCCTCCCACAGACGGGAGTGCTGCGCGGCTTCGAGGACGCGCGCCACCGGCAGGGCTACAAGCAGCCGTTCTTCGGCTGGCGCGACGAGGTCGTCGAGCGGATGCACTCCTACGTCGATCCATGGCTCATGCTCCTGCACATCTGGGAGGTCCACCGTCCCTATCGCGCGCCGCCCGACTTCACCAAGCGATGGGACAAGGCGGGATACGAGGCCGCGGTCGCCGCGACGGACGAGTGGCTCGCGCCGGTCTACGAGGCCGCGGGCGAGAACACCATCGTCGTGATCACGGGAGACCACGGCGAGGACTACCCGGACACGCCGCTGGAGCAGAAGGTGATCCGCGCCGCGCGCAAGGCGCGCGCGAAGCTCGCGCTGGGCAAGTGGTTCCCCTACGCGGACAAGAAGATCCAGGCCCTGGCGGTGGGACACGGCTTCGCTCTGTTCGAGCACCTCGTGCGCGTCCCGCTGATCGTCTCGGGCCCGGGCGTTCCCGCCGTGCGCGCGTCCGAGCAGGTCCGCCACGTCGACCTCTTCCCCACTCTCGCCGACCTCTGCGGCGTCCCGATCCCCGCCGGCATAGACGGCCGCAGCCTCCGCCCGCTGATCGAGGGCGGATCGCTGTCGCCGGAGCCCGCGTACATGGAGGCGGTAGGCGTAAAGCTCGAGGGCAACCGCATCTCGGGCGCGCGCACGCAGGACTTCAAGCTGCTGAGGCGCGGCGACGCGAAGCCCGCTCTCTACAAGCTCGACGGGGGCGAGGGCGCGAACGAAAAGCGCAACGTCATCAACCTCTACCCCGAGGTGGGGCGTTCGCTGGAGGAGTTCGTCGACCGCGTGCTGAAGACGGAGGTCGTCGCGGACTCGGGGATGACCGAGGACGAGGAGGCGACGATCGAGCAGCACCTGAGGGACCTCGGCTATCTCTGAGCCGCGGCGGGGGGCGGCCTCGGCCGGACCCCAGACGAAAGGACCGCCGTTCTTCATAGTCGGCTCCGCGCGCTCGGGGACGACGCTGCTGCGGCTGATGCTCAACGCGCACCCCGACGTGGCGGTGCCGCCGGAGTCGCGCTTCGTCGTCGAGCTGTGGACGGGGAATGACCGCGTCCTCGTGCCGGAGCTTCTCGCGAAGCTCGCCGCGCACTCGCGCTTCGAGGCCTGGGACCTCCCGATCGAGATGGTCGAGCACGAGCTCCACGGCGTCGAGGAGGCGCCGTACGCGACCGCGATCGAAGCCGCGTACCGCGCCTACGCCCGCGTGAACGGCAAGGCGCGCTGGGGCGACAAGACCCCGCGCTACGTCGAGAGCATCCCGTTGCTCGCGAAGCTGTGGCCGGACTCCCGCTTCGTCCACCTCGTCAGGGACGGCCGCAACGTCGCGCTGTCGTATGCGGACGTGCCGTTCGGTCCGAAGAACGTCGTGAAGGCCGCGCAGCTGTGGGCCGCGCGCGTGCGCATGGGGATCGAGGCCGGCCGCGCGCTCGATCACGGCCGCTACATCGAGATCCGCTACGAGGACCTGGTCGAGGACGCGGAGGGCGAGGCCAGGGACCTGTGCGAGTTCCTCGACCTGAAGTTCGACTCCGGGATGCTCGACTACACCGAGCGGGCGCGCGGCGCCGTCCTTCCGCGCGCGAAGAAGTACAACCCGCACGTCGCAGAGCGGCCGATCTCGAAGGTGCGGTCGTGGGAGGAGTCGATGCCGCCGGCGCACGTCGAGGTCTTCGAGGCCGTGGCCGGCGACGTGCTGTCGGAGCTCGGCTACGAGCGGCGGCACCCGAGTCCGGGGGCGCGGGCGCGCCTGCTCGCGACCGCGGGCAAGGCGGGGCTCCCCGTGACGCCGCTGAAGCCGACGAAGCGGGCATAGCGGCACCTCTCGCGGGGTAGGTACCGTTTACACCTATTGCCAGATCTGCAAGGGGGAACCATGGCCCTGTCGAACGTGACGATCACGCGCGAGGACCTCACGTCGCTGCTACAGCCGCAGGAAGGGCTGACGGTCTCGATCTACCACCCGACTGTCCAGACGGCGATAGAGCCGCAGGAGAGCTCGCTCCACCTCAAGAACCTCCTCACGAAGGCGAAGAACGAGCTCGCCGAACGTGAGGTCGCGCGGCAGGAGATCGACGAGCTGCTCGCGCCTGCGTACGACCTGCTCGAGGAGCGGACTTTCTGGCAGCACCAGCTCAAGGGCCTCGCAGTCTTCCTGACGCGCTCGGGGATGCGGTACTTCCGGCTCCCGTTCGAGGTCGAAGAGATGGTCTCGATCGGCGACTCGGTGCACCTCAAGCCGGCGCTCCCGGCGCTGAATCTGCACGGGCACTTCTTCGTGCTCGCGCTCGCGCAGGACCAGGTCCAGATGTACCGGGCGACGGAGCACTCGATCGAGGAGATCGACCTCGAGCAGTGGAGCGTGCCGAGGAGCCTCGCCGAGGCGCTGCGCTACGACGACCTGCAGAAGCCGGAGCTGCAGCACCATCCCGTCACCGCTCCGGGGCGCGGAGCCGCGGGGCATGCGCAGTTCGGCGAGGGCCCCCAGGAGCGCAAGGGCGCGTTCCACGGTCACGGCGAGAGCGGCGAAGGGCAGAAGACGCAGATCAGGCGTTTCTTCAACGTCCTCGACGACGGCCTCGCGAAGCCGCTCGCGGGCGAGACCGCCCCGCTGGTGCTCGCCGGCGTCGAGTACCTCCGCCCGATCTTCAAGGAGGTCACGAGCTACGACCACGTGCTCGAGCGCGGCGTCGACGGCAACCCCGAGGGGTTCCGGCCCGACGAGATCCACGCGAAGGCGTGGGAGGTCGTCCAGCCGCACTTCCGCGAGCGCATCCGCGAGGCGAAGGACCGCTATCACGCGGGCCGGGTCAGGGGGGCGGCGTCCGACGAGCTGTCCGACGTGCTAGCCGCGGCCTACGACGGGCGCATCGGGGTGCTGTTCGCGCTGCGAGGGGGCGAGACCTGGGGGGTCTTCGACCTGGCGTCGCGTCGTGCGACGGTGCACGACCGCCGGGGGGCGGGGGACGTGGACCTGACGGACCTGGCGTGCCGGCAGACCCTGGCGACGGGGGCCGAGGTGTTCGTGGTGGAGGAGGCGGACATGCCGTCCTCGACC